>VBAO01000132.1:1521-8289 GCA_005883865.1 Candidatus Segetimicrobium genomatis | reverse complement strand
CCGCTGCGGCGCGCTCCGGGTGCGCACCCCCGAGGCCGCACCGTTCGGCCCGGGGAGCCCGGTCGTGCTCTGCATCCGGCCGCACGCGGTGCGGGTGCACCGCGGGAGCCCCGGCGCGCCCGACGGCCAGAACCGGGTCCGCGGCCGCGTGGTCCGGCAGGCCTACCTGGGAGACCAGCAGGACCTTCGCATCGCGTTGGCGGGCGATCTCGAGATCCGGGCGTTCGTGCCGAGCCACGAGACCTACCGAGCCGGCGAGGAGATCCTGGTGGAGCTGCCCGTGGACGCCTGCCGGCTCGTCCGGCCTTGATCCCTCATAGGCGCTCCACCCGCTCGGCCTGAATCTCGTTGTAAAACGTGTATCGCCCGACATGCTTCTCACGCTGGAACTTCCCGGTGATCCGGACGTTGGCGCCATTCCCGAGCCCGGCGCGCTTCCATACGAACACCGAGACCTCTGCGGTCCGGTCGTGGAGCCGGAAGGTCGTATAGGCATTCCCCCGGGCTGAGACCCGCTCTCGATACGCCGTCACCTGCCCGGTCACCGTGATCGTCTGCCCGTCGTACCGCTCCGGGTGTTGCAGCAGCGCCGAGACCGTGACAATCTGCTGGGCGAGCGCCGGCAGAATACCCGCGGTGAGGAGCACGAGCGCCAAGCCCCAGAGACGAAGCGCTCTGGTCATGGTTGATGCGGTGGGGTGATAGGTTGTCGGGCGCGTCACCCTCGGCCAACCGCGAGCACCGAGAGCAACTCGAAGAGGACGTTGGCGGCGAGCATCGCGGTGATCCCGCTCTGATCGTACGGCGGGGAGACCTCGACGATGTCGAACCCCACGATCTCCAGCCCGGCGAGGCCGCGGAGGAGGGCGAGGGCCTGGGCGCTCGAGAGGCCGCCCACCTCGGGGGTGCCGGTACCGGGGGCGAACGCCGGATCCACCGCGTCGATGTCGAACGACACGTAGACCTTCTTGCCGCGGACCCGGTCGAGGTGGGCCAGCGCGGCCTCGACGCCGCGGGCGTGGATCTCCTCCGCGCGGACCACGGTGACGCCGTGCGTCTGCCCGAACTCGAAGTCGCCCTCTCCATACACCGGCCCGCGGATCCCGAACTGCACCGTCGCCCGGGGGAGGTAGAGGCCTTCCTCGAGCGCCCGGCGGAACGGGGTACCGTGGAAGTAGCGGTTGCCGAAGTACTGCTCCCACATGTCCTGGTGGCTGTCGACGTGCACCAGCGCGACCGCGCCGTGCCGGCGCGCGACCGCCCGCAGGATCGCGAGCGAGATCGAGTGGTCCCCTCCGACGCACGCGGGAACGGCGCCGGCGGCGAGGATCTCGCCCACCCGGCCCTCGATCCGGCCGTAGGTATCGATGATGTCCATGGGGTTCGGGTCCACGTCCCCGCAGTCGGCGACCCGGAGACGCGAAAATGGGAGGGCGCGCAGCACGGGATTGTACGGCCGGATCAACAGCGAATTGGTGCGCACCTCCTTCGGCCCGAACCGGGCGCCCGGCCGGAAGCTCACGCCCCCGTCGAACGGGATCCCGATGATCGCCACGTCCAGGCCGCGGACGTCCCGGGTGTACGGCAGCCGCATGAACGTCGAGAGCTGCGCGAACCGGGGGGACTGAAAGGCGTCCGGGGGCTCAAACCGCATGCTCGCCATCCGTCTGCACCCCCGCGCCCATCGTCTTGGCCGTCTCCTCGCGGATCATCGCGAGGACGCGGCGCTTCGCGCCCACAAACTCTTCGGAGGTGGTCACCTCGAGGGTCCGCGGCCGGGGGAGCGTGAGCGACACCTCGGCCCTGAAGCGTCCGGGCCGGGCGGTCATCACGTACACCCGATCCCCGAGGAAGAGCGCCTCCTCGATGTCGTGCGTGACGAACAGGATCGTCTTCGGGCTCTTTTGCCAGATGTCCAGGAGCAGCTCACCCATGAACGCGCGGGTCTGCGCGTCGAGGGCCCCGAACGGCTCGTCCATCAGCAACACCTCGGGGT
This sequence comes from Candidatus Segetimicrobium genomatis, assembly GCA_005883865.1. GTDB lineage: Bacteria > Sysuimicrobiota > Sysuimicrobiia > Sysuimicrobiales > Segetimicrobiaceae > Segetimicrobium. The sequence continues at coordinate 6,293 of VBAO01000132.1, read as the reverse complement.
TATTCGCCAGCGCCCGGGCGATCGCGACGCGCTGCATCATCCCCCCGGAGAGCTCTTTCGGATACGCGTGCTCGAACCCCGTCAGGCCGACCATGGTGATGAACCGCCGCGCCACCTCCTGCCGCGCGGCCTCGGGGACGCCGCGGAGGCGGGGGCCGAACTCGACGTTGCCCTGGACCGTGAGCCACGGGAAGAGGGTGTAGGACTGGAACACCATGCCCCGGTCGGCGCCGGGGTCCGCGACTTGATGCCCATCCAGCCAGATCGCGCCGGAGGACGGCCGGACCAGCCCGGCGATGAGGCGCAGCAACGTGCTCTTCCCGCACCCGGACGGGCCGACGATGCTGACGATCTCGCGGTCGGCGACGTCGAGCGAGAGGCTTTCGATCGCGACCACTTCCCCGCCCCGCCTCGCGCGGAAGGCCACCGTGACCTCGCGGAGGCGCAGCTTGGGCTCCGCCATGGGCCGGGATCAGGCCTTCGGGGACCAGGGCAAGAGCCGCCGGTGCAACCACTTGAACGTCAGGTCGAACGCCAGCCCCAACCCCCCGATCACGATGAGCCCCACGAAGATCCGGTCGGTGAACAGGCCGCGCATGGAGTTCAGGATCAGATACCCGAGCCCCCGGTCGGCGGAGACGATCTCGGCCACGATCAGGTAGGTCCAGGCCCAGCCCATGGTGATGCGGAGCGTGTCCATCACCCCGGGCAGCGTCGCCGGCAGCAGGACGCGCCCCACCACCTGGGCCCGCGAGGCGCCGAGCGTGTAGGAAACGTCGAGCTGCTCGTGCGGCACGTGGGCCGCCACGTCGGCGACGAGCAGGACGAGCTGGAAGAACGTCCCGATGAAGATCACGGCGACCTTCTCGGCGGGCCCGATGCCGACGTAGAGGATCAAGAGGGGGATCATCGCGCTGACGGGCAGGTAGCGCACGAAGTCGACCACCGGCTCCACGAGCGCCTCCACCACCTTGAACGATCCCATCAGGATGCCGATGGGGACGGCCAGGACCGCGGCGAGCGCCCACCCCGTCACGATGACCGCCAGGCTGGCCCGCATATCTTCCACGAGGGTGCCGTCCCGCGCGAGGTCGAGGCCCGCGGCGAGGATCGCGGTGGGACTGGGAAGGAAGAGGGGCTCCACCACCCCGCCGTAGCTGAGCAGGCACCACAGCGCCACCAGGCCGACGGCGCTGCCGGTGACCGTCCCCAGATAGACGCGCCGGGGGACGGGCTCCTGCGGCCGGAGGTACGCGAAGAAGGCCCACGGGGCCGCCCGCCGCCGGCCCGCCGCCCTGGGCTGTGCCAGGCTCACGTCACGCCCGCCGGGCCGGCGCGGTGCGCCGGCCCGGCACGCTCCCTACTTGATGAACTCGGGATCCACCAGGTCGGCGGCGGCCACGCTCCCCCGGATCATGCCAAACGACTTCCAGATGTCGATCGCGTTCTGGGCGGTGACGTAGATCTGCCCGCCGAGCCCGAAATACTGGCGGTTGATGGCCTCGTCGTAGAACCGGACGCCGTCGAGGGTCTCGCGGAACGTCTTCACGTCCTTCAGCCATCCGCCCACGGCTTTGGCCATCAGGAGGTCGGACTCGTCGGGGTTGTGCTTCCAGTAGTCCACCGCCTTGAACCACCCCTGGACCGCGGCCTTCACGGCATCCGGGTGGTTCTTGATGACGTCGCTCCGGAAGAGCAGGATGTCGACGATGAGGCCCGGCGTGCTGCTGCTGTCCACCAGGATGCGGCCGCCCGGCGTCTTCTTCGCCCGGCTCAGCCACGGCTCCCAGGTCACCGCCGCGTCGACCTTGTGGGCCACGAAGGCCGCCCCCGCATCGTCCTGCTGCATCTGGATGCTCTGGATGTCCTTCTCCGTCAACCCGTTCTGCCGGAGCAGCACGCTGAGGAAGAAGTGGGAGACGGAGCCCTTATTGTACGCGACCCGCTTGCCGCGCAGGTCCTTGATCGACTTGATCGTGTCGACGGCCACGATCCCGTCCCCGCCTTTGCTGTCGTCCAGGCCCAGGACCGAGCGAAACGGGTGCTCGGTGCTCCAGTAGAGGCTGGCGGTGTCGAGCGTCGTGGCAATCCCATCGAGCTTGCCGGAGACGAGCGCGAAGAACCTCGACTTGGGATCTTCGAACGTCCTCAGTTCGACGTTGACCCCGGATTCGTCGAAAAAGCGCTTGTCCCGGGCCAAGAACAGCGGTCCATACCCCACCCATGTGGAGTGTCCAATCAGCAAGGTCTCGGCGGCCGCCCCGGCCGGCGCGGGCCGCCCGAGCGGCACTCCCGCGGCCAGCAGCAGGATGAGGGACACCGCCCCCCACCTCCAAACACGATCCATACACACTCCCCCTCCCTTTCGGATCAGGGCCACTACGAAGGCTCAGAGGGATTCCGCCGGATTCGCGGAAAACCCTCCCCCCGATCGAAGGAGGCCGCCCTCATCCGTTGGAGGAGCGGGTCAGGCGCGAGGCGGCGGCCGCATCAACGATCCACACCACCGTCCCGGCGACCGGCCTGATCCCCTGGGCCGGCACGCGGTCCGGGTCCCGGGGCCCCTCGAGCACCGCCCACAGGGCCTGGGCCTTCTGCGCCCCCGCGACCAGAAACACGACTTCGGCCGCGTGGTTGAGAACGGGCAGCGTGAGGGTCATGCGCGACATCCCCAGGTGGGGCACCTGATAGGCAACGACGGGCCGGCGCGCCTCACGGAGCACCGGCGCTCCCGGGAAGAGCGATGCGGTGTGGGCGTCCTCGCCCAAGCCGAGGAGGACGAGGTCGAACTGCGGCCAGCCGTCCGCCGCCGCGGGCAGGTGCTCGCGGAGCAGGGCGGCATATGCCTCGGCGGCCGCCTCGGCATCCGCGCGTTCGGCCGGCATCCGGTGGATACGGTGGTCGGGGATGGGGACACGCGACAGGAGCGCCTCTTGCGCCATCCGGAAGTTGCTGCGGGGATCCTGGGGCGGCACGCCCCGCTCGTCTCCCCAGAAAACCCGTACCTGCCTCCAGGGGATCCGGCTTCGCAGTGGCTCGGAGGCGAGGCGTGCGTACAGGGCCCGGGGAGTGTCGCCCCCCGCGAGCGCGATCGCGCACTCGCCGCGGCCGGCGACCGCGAGGGCACACCGGCGGGCGAGCCGCTCCCCCGCAGAGGCGGCGGCCTGGGCGAGGTCTGGCAGGACGACCAGGCGGGAGCTCTCAACCGGCGGCGGCTCCCGCCGCGCCTCACCCCCGCGGTGGGTCACAACTCCCGCCAGCGGCGGTTGTCTCCGGCGACGAGGCTCCCTGCGGCCTCGGGGCCCCATGTCCCCGCGGCGTAGATGGGGATCGGCTGCGGCGGGGTGGAGGGCTCCCACCAGCTCAGAATGGGCTCCACCAGGTCCCAGGCCTCCTCGACCTCGTCCCGCCGGGTGAAGAGGGTCGAGTCGCCGAGCAGGCAATCGAGCAGCAGCCGCTCGTAGGCGGACATCTCCTCCGTGCCGAATGCGGCCCCGAACCGGAACCCCATGTCCACCGGCCGCAGGGTCATCGTCGTGCCCGGCGCTTTCGCCACGAACCTGAGCGAGATGGCTTCGTCGGGCTGGATGTTGAGCGCCAGCAGGTTGGGCTCGCCGGCGGCGCTGTCCCCGAAGAGCGGCAGCGGGGCCCGTTTGAACTGGACCGCCACCTCGGTCACCCGCTTGGGCAGGCGCTTGCCGGTCCGCAGGTAGAAGGGCACGCCGGCCCACCGCCAGTTGTCGATGAACAGCCGCATCGCGACAAACGTCGGCGTCCGGGACCCGGGGGCGACCCGCGGCTCCGCCCGGTACCCCGGCACCCGCTGCCCGTCGATGGCGCCCGGCCCGTACTGGCCGACCACGACGTGACGCGCGACCTCTGCGCGGGCGATCCGCCGGGCGGCCCGGAGGACCTTGACCTTTTCCGACCGGACCGCGTCGGGGTCGATCGCCACGGGCGACTCCATCGCCATCAGGGTCAGGAGCTGCATCATGTGGCTCTGGATGATGTCCCGCACCACCCCGGCGGTCTCGTAGTACCCGGCCCGCCCCTCGACCCCGATGCTCTCCGCCACCGTGATCTGGACGTGATCGACGTAATGCTGGTTCCAGATGGGCTCGAAGATCCCGTTCGCGAACCGGAACACCAGGATGTTCTGGACCGTCTCTTTCCCCAGATAGTGGTCGATTCGGAAGATCTGGCTCTCGCGGAAGACCCGCAGCAGCATCCGGTTCAGCTCCCGGGCGCTGGCGAGGTCGCGTCCAAAGGGCTTCTCCACGATCACGCGCGTCCAGGGCCGGTCCGCGTCCGGGTTCGGGCGCTGGACCAGCTGATGCTCCCCGAGCCGGGCGACGATGTCGCCGTACAGCTCCGGCGCCGTCGCGAGGTAGAACAGACGGTTGCCGCCGGTCCCGCGCTCCCGATCCAGGCGTTCGAGCGTCTCGCGCAGCTGCTTGTACCCGGCGGGATCGTGGAAATCAGCCTGGACGTAGAAGAGCCGCTGCGCAAAATCCTCCCACGATCGCGGGTCGGACGCGGCGGAGGCGTCCCCGAGCACCGACTTCGCCATCTCGCGCCGAAACGCGACGTCGGTCATCGGCCGCCGGGCGAACCCGACCACGGGGGACTCGGCGGGCAGCATCCCGATCCGGGCGAGGGTGTACAACGCGGGCATGAGCTTGCGCTGGGTCAGGTCGCCGGTGGCGCCGAAGATCACCACCGTGCACGGGTCCGGGGTGCGGCGGGTCCGGTGGAGCTCGCGGGCCGGCGAG
>VBAO01000132.1:0-1346 GCA_005883865.1 Candidatus Segetimicrobium genomatis | reverse complement strand
GGAGGTAAACGCGCGCTCTGCGAGTTCGTGCAGCCAGGTCCGCACGACGCTGCCGTGGTTCCACAGCGCGCTGATCGCGCGGAGGTCGAACGCGTACGGCCCGTCGTGCAGGATCGCGAACCCTTCGGCGTAGGACTGCTGCATGCCGTACTCTATGCCGTTGTGGATCATCTTGACGAAATGGCCGGCCCCGCTCGGGCCGACGTGGAGATAGCCGCCCTCGGGCGCCAGGTCCCTGAACGCCGGCTCAACGACCCGGACGGCCTCCGGGACGCCCCCCACCATCAGACAATACCCGACCTGCAGCCCCCAGATGCCGCCGCTCGTCCCGGCGTCGATGTAGTGCACACTGCGGGCCTTTGCGGACTCCGCCCGCCGGATCGAATCCCGGTAGTTGGAGTTGCCGCCGTCGACGATGATGTCTCCACGGGCGAGGAGGGGGGTCAGCTCCTTCAGCGTCGCATCGACCGCATCGCCCGCGGGAATCATCATCCACACGACCCGGGGGGACGCCAAGTGGTCGACCAGGTCGGCGAGCGAGGCCGCCGGGGTCGCTCCCAGGCCGGCCGCCTCGGCACGCACCTCGGGCCGCCGGGCGTAGACCGCGATCTCGTGCCCCCGGTCGAGGAGGCGCTTCACCATGTTGCCGCCCATCCGGCCGAACCCGATGAATCCCAGCTTCACGCGTCCATCCCTCCTATCGTCCTGCGCTCCGCCTGCCTGTCCGCCGCGACCGTGGGCGCGTTACGCGGCCCCGAGGCGCCGCGCGATCGCCTGGAGGAGCTGATTGTACGAGTCGACAAACGACTGGACCCCGGCCTCGAGCACGCGCTGCGTGACGTCGTCGATCCTGATCCCGACGCCGGCCAGGCGCGCCAGCGCCGCCTGCGCGTCGTCGACTCCCTCCACGACGGCCCGGGGGTTCACGCGGCCGTGGTCGCGGAACGCCGCGATCGTCTGGGGGGTCATCGTGTCGACCGTGTCGGGCCCCACGAGGGCCTCGACATACAGGAGGTCGGGGTACGCGGGGTTCTTGGTGCTGGTGCTGCCCCAGAGCGGCCGCTGGACCCGCGCCCCGCGCGCGGCCAGCGCCTTGAACCGATCGCTTGAAAACGTGTCGCGAAACATCCGGTAGGCGAGCTTGGCGTTGGCGATCGCGGCTTTGCCGAGGAGGCTTCGCAACCGCTCGCGTTCGGCCGGATCCGAGGTCGCCCCCGCGCTCGCCTCGAGGCGCTTGTCGGTCTCGGTGTCGATCCGGCTGACGAAGAAGCTCGCCACCGAGACCACACCGTCCACCGGCTGCCCGGCGGCCACGCGGCGCTCGAGGGCCCGGAGGTATGCTTCGG
>VBAO01000504.1 GCA_005883865.1 Candidatus Segetimicrobium genomatis | reverse complement strand
AGCATCCCGGCGCGCAGCACGGTCTCGGCGCGGTGCGAGTCCGCCGGCGGCGGCGTCCCGGTCGTCTGCTCGATGACCCGCGGGCCCACAAACCCGATCTGGGCGCCGGGCTCGGCGATGATCACGTCGCCCAGCGACGCGAAGCTCGCGGTCACCCCGCCGAAGGTCGGGTCGGTGAGGATCGAGATGAACGCCAGGCCTTCGCGGTCGTGCCGGGCGGCCGCCGCCGAGACCTTGGCCATCTGCATGAGGGCGAGCATGCCCTCCTGCATGCGCGCGCCTCCGCTCGCGGCGACGCTGACCAACGGGATGCGCCGGCGGATCGCGTGCTCGAAGGCGTTGGCCACCTTCTCCCCCACTACCGAGCCCATCGTGCCACCCAAGAACTCGAAGTCGAGCACCACCAGCACGACCCGGCGGCCGGCGATCTGGCAGAGGCCGCTCGTGGCCGCTTCGCGCAGCCCGGTCTGGCGGCGGGCCTCGACCAGGCGCTCCCGGTACGGCCTTCGGTCGATGAACTGAAGGGGATCGACGGAGATAAGGTTCCGGTCCACCTCGCGGAAGGTGCCGGGATCGGCCAGGAGGGCGATCCGGGCCGGCGACGGCATCGGGAGGTACCGCCCGCAACCGGCGCAGACGTACAGCCGCTGCTCGAGCGCCCCGACCGGGTGCGCGAGGCCGCACCCGGGACACGCACGCGTCTCGGCCCGGGAGAGACGCCTGAACACCTCAGATCACCCCGTCCCGGCGGAGCGAGGCGATCTCCCCAGGGGCGACCCCGAACTCACCCAGGATCGCCTCGGAATGCTCCCCCAGCACCGGCGGCGGGGCGGTGACCGCGCCGGGGGTGTCGGAGAGTTTCACCGGGACTCCGTTGACCCGGACCCGGCCCGCGCGCGGGTGGTCCACGTCCACCACCATCTCCCGGTGACGGACCTGGGGGTCCTCCATGACTTCGCGCATCCGGTAGATCGGGCCCGCCGGCACCCCGGCGCCCAGCAGCCGGTCCACCCACTCCGCCGTGGTCCGCCGGGCGAAGGCGGGCCGGAGCACGTCGAGCAGGGCCGAACGGTTGCGCACCCGGTCGGCGTTCCTGGCAAAGCGTGGATCGTTGGCCAGGGGGATCCCCAGCGCATCGCAGAACTTCTGCCAGAGCGCCTCGCTCCCCACCGCCACGTTGACGAACCCGTCGCGAGTGCGAAATGGCTGATACGGCACGAGGTTGAGGTAGTCCCCCACGCCAAACTGCGCCAGATCGACGATGCAGGCAGGCCCCAGGAGCTCCTCGAGCGGGATCCCGGCGACGTCGGGCCCGGGATCGTTGAAGTGGAGCGGGGAGTCGAGGTGCGTGGCGATATGGTTGGTGCTGCTGATCCACTGCGCGTTCACGCCCTCGAACGCCATCTTCTTGACCCACTTGATGGTCGGTCCCTCGTAAAAGGCGAACGGCGGGGAATCCACGCTGAAGTTCTGCGAGAGATCGAGCAGTATACGAGGCGCGGCAACATCGCGTGGAGGGCGGCATAGCCGAGCCCGAGCCGGTCCATCGTGCCGGGCCGAAAGTTCTCGACCAGGATGTCCGCCCCTCGAAGCAGCCGGAGGATGAGATCGCGCCCCCGTGGGTCCTTCAAATTCAGGGTCAGGCTCTGCTTGTTCCGGTTGATGCTGAGAAAGTAGGCGCTCTCCCCATCGTAGAACGGCGGCCCCCATCCTCGGGTATCGTCCCCTCTCTCCGGGGTCTCCACCTTGATGATTCGCGCGCCGAGGTCGGCGAGCATCATCGTGCAGTACGGGCCCGCCAGCGCCCGGCTCAAGTCGATCACCAGCAAATCGTCCAGGGGGCGCACGGCCGGCGTCGCCTTCATTTCTGGACGAACGCGAAGCACCGGCAGAACGCCGCCTCCCCGCCCTTGAAGCGGAACGGGAACGCGCCGAACCACACCCGCATGTTCAGCACCTCGTCGATCATCCCCCCGACGTTCTCGACGTGGAACACGCCCTTCGGAAACAGGTAGGTGTGGGTCGCCTGATACGCCTTTGGCCAGGGGAACGCCTCGTCGATCGGCATTCCGATTCTCTTCTCGACCTCGGGGATGAGATCCGGCCGGGCCCGCCGGACGGTGGTATTAAATAGATGGTCCGTCGAGATCGCGTCGATCGCCAGCCACCGGATCCCCCGCTCCAAGACCCAGTCGCAGAACTCGAGTTGCGGGCCGGGGTGCTTGAGAAAAGCCCGGGGGAGGTTCGGCTTCTCTTTGTTGCGCACCTTGTACCAGTCCTCGTTGTAGTAGTGATGGTACCCGGTGTGGATGACGAGGATGTCCCCCCGCTGGATTCGGGTCTTGTATTTGCGCTCCCACATCTCGAAGTGCAGTCCCCCACGCCAAACTGCGCCAGATCGACGATGCAGGCAGGCCCCAGGAGCTCCTCGAGCGGGATCCCGGCGACGTCGGGCCCGGGATCGTTGAAGTGGAGCGGGGAGTCGAGGTGCGTGGCGATATGGTTGGTGCTGCTGATCCACTGCGCGTTCACGCCCTCGAACGCCATCTTCTTGACCCACTTGATGGTCGGCCCCTCGTAGAAGGCGAACGGCGGGGAATCCACGCTGAAGTTCTGCGAGAGATCGAGCACGCGAAACCGGCTCAGATCCACGGGCTTGAGCGCCATGCGTCCACCCCCTCCTTTGACCATGCCTCGGGCGCCGCCCGCCCCGACCGCCCCGTGGCGGGCTAGCGGGCCAGCGCCTCCGCCATGGCCGCGACCGCCTGCTCGAAACACGCACTCGGGGGCCGGACCAGCCCCGCGCCGATCTGGCCGACTCCCGGCTGCCGGTGCGCGATGCCGGTGTTGATCCTGGGCAGGATGCCGGTGCGCACCACCTTGCGGATGTCGATCCCGGTCGGGGTTCCCCTGAAGTCCAGCGCAGGAATCCCAAACGCCGGGTTCTCGGCCAGGGTGATCTCATACATCTCGAGGGTCGATGCGAGGGCGTCCCGGGCCGTCCCGCTCACAAATGTGACGATCGCCGGGGCCGCCGCCATGGCAAACGCCCCGATCCCGGCCGTCTCGGTGATCGCGGAGTCCCCGACGTCGGGGTTCGCGTCGGCGGCGGTGAACCCGGGAAAGTACAGCCCGCGCGGGGTCTCGGCGGGCGCGACAAACCATCGATCCCCCAGCCCGCTGACCCGGATCCCAAACTCGGTGCCGTTGCGCGCCATCGTGGTCACGAGCGTACTCGCCGGGATCCCGTGCGCCGCGTCCATCGTGGCCTTGCACGCGGCCATCACGGGGTTGAGCGCCACCAGGTCGTTGTCGGCGAGATACCGGAACGCCTGGCTCTGCTGCTCGGTCGGGAGGCCGGTCCGGACGAGGTGGGGGGCGAGCAGGCGGCCGAGCAGCGCGGAGCCCGCGCGGTTGCGGTTGTGGCCCTCGTCCCCCATCTGCAGGGCCTGAGCGATCAGGACCTTCATGTCGACCCCGCCGGCCAACTCGAGCGCGCGTCCAATCGCCGGGGCCAGCGTGTCCTCCATCCACCGTAACCGCTCGAGCACCTCGGGGCTGTAGGCGCCGTACCGCAGCACCTTGCCGTAGCCCTCGTTGAGGGTGGAGTATGCGCGATTCCCGCCGGCCCGGTTCTCCACGACGTAGACGGGCATGGACGGCGACACGATCCCGGCCATCGGCCCCACCGCGGCGTGGTGGTGGCATGGGTCGAACCGGACCCGGCCCGATTCCACGAGCGCCACCGCCTCGGCGTCCGTGCGCGCCCGCCGCTCGTACCGTGGAGCAGCAGGTCCGCCCCCGTCCCCGGGATCACGGCGCGCGCGCGCCCCACGCCCACGAGCACAGGGGCGGCGCCCAGCACCCGCTGGATCGCCTGGGCGTTGGCGTCCCCGATCTCCATCAGCCTAGCCGCTCGAGGAGGTCCAGCATCGCCCGATCGCCACCGGCGGGCGGGCGCCAGTCGACATCGATCACCGGAACCCCCTGTGCGCGGAGGCTCTCGGCAAAGCCCGCCAGCCCGACGTTCACCACGCGGGGCGGCCCGGCCAGAAGCGCCGTTCCGGCGGCCCCGGGGGTGGGCACCGGGGGCTCGAACGGCTCCACCGCGACCGACCCCGGAGGCCCCGCGCCCCGCGAGAGGCGAGCCCACAGCCCCTTGCTCTCCGCACCGCCGGCCACGATCGCCCCCGTAAGCGCGGCCGCCCGGGCATTGCTCTCCTCGACCAAGACCCCCACCGCTTCAAGCTTCGCGACCTGGTTGGCGCGGTTCTGAGGATCCGCATCCGTCCCGCACACGCTGGCGACCACGGCGAG
>VBAO01000131.1:3751-10542 GCA_005883865.1 Candidatus Segetimicrobium genomatis | reverse complement strand
GGAATCAGCGGGAGGGAGGCGTACGCGAACAAGAGGTAGCCCAAGATCCGCAGGGCCCATTCCGGCAGGGCGAAGCGTCCCGCTGAGGAGGCCTTGGCGGTGAATGTGCCATGATAGCGAATCAGTCGGCTCAGAAGGAATTCAAAGCTCACGAGCGCCCCGAGGAAGATCACGAAATTCAATCCCTGGACGGTGGCGAATTCGTCGTACGGGGTGGGTCTCACCACCCGTAGGGTCACGGCCAGCAGCGCCGGGTACAGAGGACTCCAATGCCTGTTGAGCGCCATGCGCCAATCGCCCCGCATAAAGGCGCTCGCAACGTCGAGGTACGACATGCCATCCGGGTTCATCTCATGCCGGCCTGCCCACGCGTAGACAGCGCCGGCTGCCGCGAGGACGACCCAGGCGAGCACTCTCAGGCCGGATCGTTGCAGCCTGCGGTCAACGGGCATCGCGTGATGAATCAGAACGCTGGGCCGGGAGGCGCCAGGTCCGCTACGCGGGTGATCGCCGAGGGGTCAGCGAGTCGTCCCGGCACCCACCGGCTGCGACTCCGCGAGCAACCCGGCGATGCGGTCCTCGCTCGACTGAAGGGTCCGATCCAGCAACCACTCCAGCGACGGCGTCGGCCGCACGACGAGGAGGATCCGGTAGGAAAACAGCGACTTCGACAGCCGCATCAGGGCCCTGTTCACCGCGAGCAGGGTCCGGGCGAGCCAGGTGTCGCCGAGCGCCGAGGGGAACGGCGCGGGGATCCCTCTGACTTCCTCGACACGGTAACCAGCCTGCTCAAAGAGCTTGCGGAACGTGGAGAACGTAAACAGGCGCCTGTGGGTGAGGTCGAGAATCCCGCGGATCCCATGGTTGAAGTACCCGAGCAGCAGCATGAGCCGCGTGACGACAAACGCGACGTTGTGCGTGGTGGCGATGATGACCGGATCCTTCTCCCCTCTCCGCGCCTTGCGCAGCCGCTCAACGAACGCCTCGGGCGATTGCAGATGCTCGATCGCGTCGAGCAGGAGGACGCGGTCATATGCCCCCACGTTGATCGAGACCTCGGGCCGATCCCGATCAGACTGGCCGGGCCGGTCCGGCAGGGGCGCATGCGAGACGGGCACCAGGTCGATCCCGGTGACGCGGCATCCCTTCTTCCCGAGCGCATCCCACAGGTCGCCGGGCGCCCCGTCAACGTCCAAGACCGACGAACCGGGGGGCACCCGGTCGAGGGCCAGTGTGAAGGGGCTCTCGAATCCCAACCTCGACGGAATCTTGGGGCGATCCTTCGCGGGAACCGGAATATCAAATTTGCGGTCATAGAACAATCCAAAATCCTGCATCCGCGCGTGCGTGATGGCCTTGATGACGTTGACTCCGTACTTGAGGACGTTCACATAGCTGATCTCATCGCCGTAATAGGTCGGGATGGGCAACTCCTTGATCCGCAGGCCCCCGCGGAAAAATTGGATGATGATCTCCGTATCAAAATGAAAATCGTTGGTATTCAGTTCAAATGGGATCCGGGCCAGGGCATCCACGGAGTAGAGCCGGTAGCCCGAATGAAACTCCGACAGGCTGCTCCGCAACACCCAATTCTCGATTCGCGTCAGGAGCCTGTTGCCGACATACTTGTACAGCGGCATTCCGCCCTTGAGCGCCCCAAACCGGGTCATCATGCGGGAGCCGAATACCGCGTCCGCCGTGCCTTCGACGAACGGGGCCAGGAGGACGGGCAGCAATTCCGGTGCGTATTGCCCATCGCCGTGGACCAACGCCACCACGTCGAACTTGTTCCGGATGGCGTAGAGGTAGCCCATCTTTTGATTGCCGCCATATCCCTGGTTGACCGGGTTGGCCAAGACCGTGATCGGGATGGGTCGTTCGCCCTGCGTGGCGTAGGCGTGCGCGGCATCAAACGTCCGATCGTGCGACGAGTCATCGATGATCAGGATTTCCGTATCGTGCTCCGCCATTGAGGCCGGAATTCGCCGGAGCACGTCCTGGATCGTCCGCTCGGCATTGTACGCGACAATGAAGATCAACACGCGCTTTTTCATTGCGGAACCTCCCCCTTCATCAGGCCACGCCCTTACGCACGGGCCAGAGACCCCTTCGCCCGCAGATAGGCCTTCAGCGCCTCCTGCCACGGCCGCATCCAATTCGACGTGAGGCGGGCGAACTTCTTGTGGGCGAGCACCGAAAATAACGGCCGGCGCGCCGTCGCACCGAATGCCTGCGTCGTGATGGCGCTCAACTCCGGTTTCAACCCGGCGAGCTCGAACGTCGTCGCGGCAAACCGGTGCCATGAACACTGGCCGCTGTTGTTGATGTGATACAACCCAAAGGCCTCAGTCCGGATGAGGCTGGCGATCGCCTGGGCAAGGTCCGCGGTGTACGTGGGGGTCAGGACCTGGTCGTCTACGACGCGGATCGGGGTCCCGGCCCGCGCCAACCGAAGCATGGTCTCGACAAAGTTGCCGCCCTTGCCGCTGGCCCCCGCGAGGCCATACAATCCCGAGGTCCGCACGATAAAGTGCATGGGGCAGAGGGCGGCGACAAAGTACTCTCCACTCAGCTTCGAGACGCCGTAGACGTTGAGCGGCTTGGGCGCGTCCTCTTCGGTATAGGGCGTGGGCTTTTCGCCTCCGAAGACGTAATCGGTGCTGACGTGGACCAACACGCACTCACGATCGGCGCAGGCGCGGGCGAGATCGCGCACCGCAAACGTGTTGACCGCAAAGGCCCTCGCCGGATCGGTCTCGCACTCGTCGACGCGGTGGAACGCCGCGGTGTTGATCACCACGTGCGGCCTGATGCTCCTGAGAGCGGCGCGCACACCGTCGGCATCGCAGACGTCAAGGTCGGCATGGGTCAGCGGGGTGACATCGCATCCTCGCAGCTCCGCGACGAGATCGTGTCCGAGCTGACCCCTGGCGCCGAGCACGGTCACTCTCATCGGGGGCTGCCTTCAGGCTCCCGACTCTCGAGGAGGGTGGGGTGCGTCTCAATCAGATGCTTGTACCACTGGACCGTGATGGTCTTGGGATCGTCGGGATCGACATCCCCCCTGCGCAATTCCTCATAGATTTCACGCGCCCCATCCTGCGGAGTGTACCGCGTCCGGAATCCGAGACGATCGCGAATCTTGTGAAAACTCACACGATAGGACCGGTGGTCCGGCAGGCCGTACCACTCGTAGGCAAACGGGACCCCCATCGCCTCCGCGACCATCCTGGCAAGGGGCATGATCTGGACGTTCTGCTCATCGGATCCAACGTTGAAGATCTGTCCGCCGATCAATGGCGCAGGGGCATCGAGCACGAGCCGCATCGCCCGAACCGTATCTTTGATATGAACGAATGGGCGCCACTGGGTGCCGTCTCTGAGAATCGGAATCGTTCCGCCTTTGAAGAATCCCCGGACCATGCCGTTGATGGCGAGATCGAAGCGCATCCGTGGAGAAAGACCGAACACGGTCGCCTGCCTGAGGACCACCACCAAGAATTGCTCCGTGGCCAACGACAGGACATCGCTCTCGGCCCGCAGGTTGGCCTGGGCGTACGTCGTCAGGGGGTTCCCGGGAGAGGTCTCGTCGAGCACCCCGTCCTGGAATCCGTAGATGCTGCACGAGGACGGGAGCACGTACCTCCGAACGTTCATCGCCCGGGCGAGCTGAGCGACCCTCACGCGACCCGCGTGGTTGATTTCCCAGGTCTTCCCCGCATCGAGCTCGCCGGCCGGGTCGTTCGAGAGAGCCGCCAGATCGATGACCGCGTCGATGCCCCCCAGCGCCGATTTGTCGAGCCAGCGGATATCCTCGGTCAGCACCTCCAGACGGTCATCCTCAGGCGGCAGCGCCTGTCTCCCGAAAAAGAACCGGTCTACCCCGCGGACGTGATGTCCTTCCTCGAGGAGGTATCGGGTGAGCACAGACCCGATGTACCCGCCGGCGCCCGTCACGAGCACACGCACGAGCGCTCCTCTGTGTAGACAAAGTTGGTCTTCGCTTCCCGGAGCAGGGGGAGTCGGGTATCCTTGGGAGACAGAATCGGCTCGGCGATTGGCCAGCGGATCCCCAGGGCGGGATCGTTCCAGAGGATCCCGCCATCCAGGTCCGGAGCGTATTCAGCGGTCACCTTATACACGACGTCGGCCTCGTCGCTCAGAGCGCAAAAGCCGTGGGCGAAGCCCGCGGGCACATAGAGCAGTCGCCGGTTCTCCGCAGACAGCGTCACCCCGACCCACCGGCCGTAGGTCGGGGAGCCGGCGCGGATGTCCACCGCCACATCAAAGATTTCTCCTCGGATCACCCCGACGAGCTTCTGCTGCGCCTGCGGATGCAATTGGAAGTGGAGCCCGCGAAGCACGCCCCGTACCGAATGGGAATAGTTGTCCTGAACAAAGGGGTCGTCAATGCCATGCGCCGCGAACTCCGAGTGCTTGTACATCTCCATGAAGAACCCTCGATGGTCGGGAAATGCCGCCGGCTGGATCAGGACAACATCCCGGACCTCTAACGGCTCGAACCGATACCCCATCTCGGCCTCCCTCCAGATCAACACCTATCCTGGGCAGACCCCATTTGTGGCCGGGCAGCCCCCCTCAGGCCGAAGCCGCAGCACTGCTCCGCGCGCATCCCTTTTGCGCGGTAAGGACCGCGTACCAACCGGGAATTGATTACAACTTAGAGGATATACGGCGCAGGCTTGCGGTCAGAATCAGGTAAAAACCGGTAGGGTAGTAGGGGAAAACCCCCAAACGTCTTCCTATCCTGTACTCCCTCCACCGGTCCTCAGGACCTCCAAGCGGGACCGGCCCCGCTCCGTCAGGTGATAGCGATAGACCTTCCCCTCGACATGCCGGCGCCGGCCCGCCAGGCCTTGACGGACCAGGCGCAACAGGGCCATTGCGGAGACCGAGTAGCTCACCCCAAACGCGAGAGCAACACCCTGGGCGTCTGCATCGGGGGCTTGAGCCAGAAACGTCAGGACCTTTTGTTTGGTTAAACCCATGGGTAAATTTCAGCGGAATTGCATCAGATGCTACGGCAATAACATCTGACGGAAAGATCCGTGTCTGTCGTGAGTCGGAAAAGGGAATCTCAGCCAATCAGTGGAGTATTCGATCTCCAGACGCTCGCTCTCCGGAGACGGACTCCCCGTCCCACCCATCGAGAACGGCATCCCCACCGCGAGGCGGGTGTCTTCGCAAAGCCACGGGTCAGGCAGGTTTCCTGACAGCCGGGTTACCGAAAGGGAAGGAAGCCCGATGTCCCCCAGAGCTTCTGTTCGGGTTTGCTTGAGTTGGCTACTTGTGATCGTCACGGGGGTAGGCGCCACCCCGCTGCTTTCTGCGCCATCGGTCGCTCAGGCGGCCCCCGTCCTTCCGGCGCTTCCGAATGTGTACCTCAACACCGCCTACGCGCCCCCGTCCGGTCAGACCATCTTTGTCCCCGCCGGCGGGGATTTCCAGGCCGCGCTCGATACGGCCCAGCCGGGCGATGTGATCTCCCTCCAGGCGGGCGCGACGTTCACCGGAACGTTTACGCTCCCCAACAAACCGGGCGCCGGGTGGATCTACGTGCGCACCAGCGCCCCCGATAGCGCCCTGCCCCCGCCGGGCACCCGGATCGATCCCTCCTACGCCTCCCTGATGCCGAAGATCGTCGTCGGCGGGTCGCAAGGGAACTACGTGATCCAAGCGGCGTCCGGCGCCCACCACTTCCGCTTCGTCGGGGTCGAGATCGCGCCCACTCGCGGCACGTACCTCTTTACGCTGATCGAGCTGGGCAATCCCTCGCATGACATCGTGTTCGACCGCAGCTATATCCACGGCGATCCCGGCGTCGGGAGCCGGTGGGGCATCGACCTCGGCGGCGCGTCAGAGGCCGTGGTGGATTCGTATATCTCCGCCATGACCTCGACCAGCGACCCCGATACGCACGGGATCAGCGTGTGGGACTCACCGGGTCCCATCAAGATCGTAAACAACTACATCGAGGCGTCGGGGGAGAACATCAACTTCGGCGGGCAGGACCCGTCGCAGCAGGGGCTCGTGCCCTCCGACATCGAGATCCGAGGCAACTACCTGTTCAAACCCCTGTCGTGGTATGTCCACAGCTCCACCTACGCCGGCACCCACTGGGGTGTCAAGAACCTCT
This sequence comes from Candidatus Segetimicrobium genomatis, assembly GCA_005883865.1. Lineage (GTDB taxonomy): Bacteria > Sysuimicrobiota > Sysuimicrobiia > Sysuimicrobiales > Segetimicrobiaceae > Segetimicrobium. The sequence continues at coordinate 4,385 of VBAO01000131.1, read as the reverse complement.
TCGAGATGAAGAACGCCCGCCGCGCATTGATCGATGGCAATATCATGGAGAACAACTGGGCCGACGCGCAGGACGGGTTCGCCCTCGAATTTACGCCCCGGAACCAGTCCGGCGGCTGCCCTTGGTGCGTCGTCGCGGACATTACATTCTCGCACAACATCGTCCGCCACACCACGACCGGCGTGCACATCATCGGCACGGACAACAACCAGCCGAGCCAGCCGCTTCAGCGCCTGCTCATGCAGAACAACCTGTTTGCCGATGTCGGCGCGTTCCCCGGCGGCACCGGACCATGCTGTCCCCCGGGGTTGCTCGTCTTGATGGACAACGGCACGTCGCAAAACGTCACCTTTGACCATAACACCGTGCTCCAGACCAATAACGAGTTCAATGTCAATGACCCGCAGGCCGGATTGGTCATCACGAACAACATCTCCGGCGGCGGGGTGACCGGCGGGTTCTCCGGCTGGGTATTCGACCACAACGCGCTGCTCAGCGGGAACGCGTCGAGTTACCCGTCCGGCAACCTCTTCCCCTCGGGGCTCGCTCAGGTCGGCTTCACCAACGCCGCCGGCGGGGACTACCGCCTTGCGGCCGGTAGCCCTTACAGGAACGCCGGAACCGATGGGAAGGA
>VBAO01000131.1:0-3720 GCA_005883865.1 Candidatus Segetimicrobium genomatis | reverse complement strand
GCCGCTGCGCCTCCTCCCAGCACTCCTCCGCCCCCTCCTCCTGTCCCCACCCTGTCTGTCAGGGTTCAGAGCCCCAACTTCGGGTCGGTGGTCGTAGGGGGATCGATGGATAGTTCATTCACCGTCACCAACACAGGCGGGAGCACGCTCAGTGGGAGCGTGTCCGCCGGGGCGCCGTTCCGCGTGGTGTCCGGTGGATCGTTCAGCCTCTCCGCAGGCGCAAGCCAGGTCGTCGTCGTACGGTTCACCCCCACCGCGAGCGGCGCCTTCGCGGGAAACGTCAGCTTCACCTCGAACGGCGGATCGGCCTCGCAAGCCGTGACGGGTACTGGCGCGGTCGCCACCGCCACGCCGCCGCCGCCGGCCCCACCGCCGCTGCCGCCACCACCGCCGCCGCCCCCACCGCCGCCGGCCCCACCGCCACCCCCACCGCCGCCCCCACCGCCGCCGGCGCCACCGCCGCCCCCACCGCCGCCGCCCCCACCGCCGGCGCCAGCGCCGCGGCCAACCCAGGCCCCAACGCCGTCACCGCTAGCAGCCCCGGTCTCCTGGACGGGAGTTGTCAACGCGGCCGCGACCGGCAGTTTGCTCCAGCAGACAGGGACCTGTATTTCCGGCGGAATCTCCAGCCAGACTTTCACCGGCAACGGGTATGTGCAATTCACCGTCTTCGACCCCACCGGCGACTACGTCGTCAGTTTGGGGAACGCCGGTGACAACGCGCTCATGGGCACGTGGGCGGTCCATATCGCCGGGTTCAATGCCGAAGTGCGCGAATCCAGATGGACCCTTGAAGCCTCTACCCCTGTGGCGGCCGGGGACGTCATCCGCATCGCGATCGTGAGCAATCAGGTGCAATACTTGAAGAACGGCACCGTCTTCTACACGAGCCCCACCGCTCCTACCTTCGCCATTTCGGCGAAAGCGACTCTGTGGGGCCTCGGCGCCACGGTCAACAACGCGAGCATTGGAGGCCAGCCGGTCTCCTGGATGGGCATCGTCAGCGCCACAGCGACTGGGAGTTCACTCCAACAAACGGGAGCCTGCGTCTCCGGCGGGGTCTCCGCTCAGCAGCTCGTCTCCGGCAACGGATACGTTGAATTCACCGTGGTCGACCCCACAGGGGACTACGCTGTCAGCTTGGGCAGGACGGACCCGGCGCTCGTGGGCAACTGGGCGATCCATATCGCCGGGTTCCGTGCCGAGGTGCGCGAGTCCAACTGGACTCTTGAAGCCTCCACCCCCGTGGCAGCCGGGGACGTCATCCGTATCGCGATCGTGAACAACCAGGTGCAGTACACTAAGAACGGCGTGGTCTTTTACACGAGCCTGACGGCTCTCACCTACACGGTTGCGGCGAAGGCGACGCTGTGGAGCTTTGGCGCCACCGTAAGCGACGCGTTCTTTGCGAACCTCACGAGCGCAGCCACGCCGCCCGCACAGCCCCCGGTCGCACCGACACCACAGCCGGCCGCACCGCCGCCCCCGCCGATACCACAGCCGGCCGCACCGACACCACAGCCGATACCACAGCCGGCCGCACCGATACCACAGCCGATACCACAGCCGGCCGCACCGACACCACAGCCGTCACCGGGGAACACGGAAAAGAGGTAGAGGAAGGATGTTAACGGGGGAGTCTTAGTCTTCGCCGCCCCCGCCGCCGCCGCCAGCACCCGCGGCAGCGAAGAAGCCGCGATGGTCAAGCTCAAGCTCGCTGGATGCCAGCCTGGGCGCGAAAGCCCCAGCGCCCGGGCTGGCGCTCAAGCCCTCCACAGCAACCGGCCGGGGCGTCGTGTTCCAGAACGGGCGCGCGGCGCCGAGGGCAAACCGGATGAACCCGAGCAACAGCGCTGCGTTCATCACAAAGAAGAACCGGAGCGCCGCAGCCGCCAGGCCGACCATCGATACGCGACGGAGTAACGGGGCCAGCAGCGCGAGCCCGTAGCAGGCGAGCTGGCCGGCGAACAGGACCCTGAAGAACGGCACACCGAGCAACTCCAGATTCGCTCCAAACCCGACGAGCAGGAGCAGGGGAGCGAGCCAGCGGAGGAGCTTGTGTGAAAAGTAGGCCGGGCCCGTTCCCTTCCACGGAAGAAGCAACGGCCACGTCCAGAGCAGCGCATGGAGGTTGCCCGCTCCGATCCGCACCCTGCGACGGAACTCATCGCCGATGCGCGCCGACGCCGTCTCCGTAGCCTGGGCGGCCGGCGCCATGAACACGTGGCCGCCGCGATGCAGGCGCATCAGCAGAGGGATCATGAGGTCGTCGACGATCGTCCCGTTGGGAATGGGGGTGTACTCGTCGCGCCGAAACGCGTAGATCGCTCCGTTGTGGTTGAGGATCCAGCCGAACCGCGATTCGAGCGTCTCCATCCACGTCTCGTAGCGCCAGTAGGCCCCATCCAAATTTCCGTTCGCCGTCGACGACTGGATTTCCAGCCGGCCTACAACCGCGCACGCGGACGGATGCCGCCAGAGTCCCCGGACGAGCTCGCGAACCGCCTGCGACCGGAAGACTGTGTTGGCATCCGTGAGCACGACGATCTCGCCCCGCGCCATCGCGATCAAGTCGTTGAGGATGCTTGCCTTTCCCCGGCGTTCGTTGAACGCGACCAGCCGAATCTGCTTCGACCGCCAGCAGTCGACGATTTCGCAGGTTCGGTCCGTTGATCCGTCGGAGCCTATCAGGATCTCCAGTTTCTGCGGCGGGTAATCCTGCTGCAGCAGGTTGCGGATGCGCGCCTCTATCACAGCCTCTTCGTTGTAGGCCGACAGGATGACGCTGACGCGCGGCCACACGCTGGGCTCGCCCTGTTCGGTCGCGCGGGCCGGGAGGATCTTGCTGAGAAGCCAGAGGAGCGCCGGATAACCTGCATACGTGTACAGCAGGATCGCGAACGACGCGAGGAGCAACACGATAAACAGGCGCTCGTTTCCCACGCATACATCTTAAAAAAGAGCCTACCGGCCGCGGAATCGGTGAAAGGCCGTACCCGCATCGGGGAATATGCCTTAAATCCCCCCAGGTAGCCGCCTGCAACGCTTCAAATCTCGCCACAGGGGCCCCCGCCTGCCCCCCAGATGGTGCCGGAATTCGGCGACCCCAACAACCCCTCAGTCGATCGATCAGGTGCATCACGGAATGTGTCCACCATAGCGATCGTACGTTCGATATTTCAGAAAATGATGACGATTCGTCGGGCGAGACGATCAGACGGGTCTCGTCGCCGTGAACGATCGCCGTCAGGCCACAGGACGCTCAGGCGCTAACTGCGCTCGCCGGACGCTCCAGCGCCACCGGCGGAGTGGGATCCTCACCCTCAAGGAAAATCCGTTGCCAGATCTCGAGATTGACGAGCAGCCACAGGCGATCGCCGTGCTCGCGAATTCCCGCCCGGTGCTCCTCCGCCAGCCGTCTCAGCATAGACGGGACGAACAGCCCTCGTTTGAGCGCCCGCGGTCCGAGCACGAATTCCTCGATGATCGGCCAGAATGGCCCCCGGAACCACCGGCCTATCGGGACCGGGAACCCCATCTTCCGGCGTGTGAGGATTTCTCGGGGCAGCACGTCGCGAAGCGCCTCCCGCAGGACGGCTTTGGTCCGCCATCCGCGGAGCTTGAAGCGGCTCGGCATCGCCGCCGCGTACTCGACGAACTCATGATCGAGGAACGGCACCCGACTTTCGATGGACGCCGCCATGCTCATCTGATCCTGCT
>VBAO01000130.1 GCA_005883865.1 Candidatus Segetimicrobium genomatis | reverse complement strand
GTGTTCCTCGCCGGTCCCGAGTCCGCCTACCTCACGGGGGCCACCATCGACGTGAACGGCGGGCTGTACATGGGCTGACGGGGTCTGTTAGACTACGGTGGAGGGCGGGCCCTCGTAGCTCAATTCGGCAGAGCACCTCATTTGTAATGAGGGGGTTACCGGTTCAACTCCGGTCGAGGGCTCCATCACTATCAACGTTCTTGGACAGCCGAGGCGGTTGCGGAGATGCTGCGGATCCTTGTGGCCACCGATGGGTCACCGCACGCGATAGGGGCGGCGAAGCTGGCTGCACGCTTCGTCCGCGAGCTGCGGGAAGCGGATGTCATGCTGGTTAACGTGGGGCACATTCCGAATATCGCATTGGGCAGCGCGGGCGTGGGGATCGTCAATCTCGGCGCGCTGGAGGAGGCGCTGCAGCAGGCCGGGCGGACGGTGCTTGAGAAGACGGCGGAGGCGCTCGCCGGCGTTGATGCCCGCGTGAGGCGCATCTACCGTCAAGGGGATCCCGCGGGCGAGATCATCAATGCGGCGGAGGAGCACAACGCGGATCTCATCATCATGGGCAGCCGGGGCCTCGGCCAGGTCGGCGGCCTCATCCTCGGGAGCGTGAGTGAACGAGTGCTGCATGGGGCGTACGGTCCGGTCCTCATCGTCCGCTAACCAACTTGACTCATTGCGGCTACTCTAGATTACAATTTTTGAGTAGTCTCAGAGTCTACTTTCAGAGGTGTTGCCGTGAAGCCGAGGAGGACGGGGGTGCGCGAAGCCAAGGCGCGACTGAGCAAGTGAGGTGCGGACTCTTCCCCCGCCTCTCCCCCTTAAAGAGGGTCTGGCGCAGAAATGGTTGCAGGAGGGCCGTTGCGGTTGAGCCTTCAGAGCGAGCTGCCGGAACTGGCGTTCTTCTCGTTTGACGCGCGGTTGGCAGCTGCGGCGCAAGGCGAAGGGCTCGCCTGATTGGGAGAGAGGGCGCGGCCGCAACGGGCCGGTTACGACGCCAGCGACGGGCGGCACACCGCGCACGGCCGGTAGCCGGCCCCGCGCGCCTCGGCGGCGGATCGGAAGGATACGCGGTGAGCGGGGGAGATCCGGCGGGCGTTCCGGCAGGTGGGGAAGCAGTAGATGCGCGTCGTGTCGCTGCCGTAGTACTGGGTGCCGGCGTGCGCGCGGGCCTCGAGCGCTTCGACATCGACGCCTTCGTCGGCCAGCACCCTGCGCTTGAACTCGGGGCCGAAGAGGTAGCCGCCGACGCGCCCGTCGTTCCGTACGACCCGGTGACAGGGAATGAGGAGCGGGATCGGATTGCGCGCCAGCGCCGTGCCCACCGCCCGTGCCGCCGCGGGACGACCGATCTCCCGTGCGATCCAGCCGTAGGGCCGGACCTCCCCGCGCGGGATGCTGAGCGCCTTTCGCAGGACAGCCCGCTCGAACTCGGACACGCTCCGCAGGTCGAAGTGGACCGACGGTCGCCCCGTACCACGGAAGGCGCGGCCGAGGCGCCCCGCGAGCGCCGCCGGTAGCCCGCCGGCGCGGCGGATCGGGCGGCCGAAGCGGGTCCGGAAGGCCGCTTCGAACTCCTTCGCCGACCCGCCCGGCCTGACGGCGGACACGCCGTGGGCGTTGTACGCGACGAAGACGGGGCCGATCGGCGTGTCCAGCCTCCCGTAGGCGTCGCCCAAGCCGAGGCGCTCCAGCACAGCCGGGAAGATCGTCCCGGGGGCCCGGGCATCGCCCAGGTCCCGGAGGAGCCGTGCGACCCCTCCCTGCCGCGCCCGGGAGTCGCGTCCAAGAAATTCCGGCCGTGTCATCGGTGCATCACCCTCCCCGCCTGCGCCCTGTCCCCGCGCCGGCCCGATGTGATGTCGTGCTGCCTCGCCAAATCTTCCTCGAGCAGGCGGAGCCCCCGGTGGACGTTCCCTTTGACCGTGCCGATCGGCAGGCCCAGGATCGATGCGATCTCCCGGTAGGCGATGCCCTGCACGTGGCGCAGGATCACAGGGACGCGGTACCGGGGTGGGAGCGCGCCCACAAGGGCGGCGAGCGCGCGCCGGAGTTCTGCGCGGTCGAACGCCGGCTCCGGCAGCCGCCCCACATCGACGTCCGGGACGTCCGGTCCGGCCCCCTCGCCTTCGGGATCGAGCGAAGCGATGGGCGGCCGCTTCCCGCGTCGGCGGTTCCGGCTGAGATTGAGCGCGATCCGGTAGAGCCAGGGCCGCACGGCCAGCGCCCGCCGCCGCGCGGCCGGGTAGGCTTGCAGGGCGTGGTAGGCGCGCACGAACGCGTCCTGGGTGATGTCCTCGGCGTCCTGCCGGTTGCCCGCGAGACGGAGCGCGAACCCGTAGAGCCGATCTTGGTAAGCCAGGACCAGCCGCTCGAACGACCCGTTGAGATCGGCCGCCAGCCCCGCCGCCAGAATCTCGTCGCGCGCTGCGATCCTCCTGAAGACCTGTCCCACCGCATCCCTCCGGACCCTGAGCCCGCTGTCCCTCACCCCTGAAAACACACGAACTTGGAAAAAGTTGCAACCAGGTCCGGCCGTCCCGTGTTCAAGGCGGTGGAGCCACCATGATACGCCGGGTGGCGAAAGGGGCGTCACATGAGACAATCCCAACGGCTGTGGCAGCGGCACCTGCCCGAACTGGTCGCGTTGCTGGTTGTGGCGATCTGGGGAGCCGGCTTCGCCATCACGAAGTTCGCTCTGGATCAGTTCAACATCCCGGCCTTCATGTCCCTGCGGTATCTCGGGTTGCTGGCGCTGAGTTGGGGGGTCCTGGTCTGGCGGATCCGCCGGACCGGCGAACCCTTCAGGGTGGCACGCGGCGACCTTCCGCGTCTCGCGCTCGCCGGCCTGCTAGGGTACTCGTTCTACATCCCGCTCAGCACCGTGGGGTTGAGCACGACGACCGCGTTTTCGAACGCGCTGCTGGTCGCGACGGCGCCGCTGTTCATGACCCTGCTGACCCGGCTGCTCCGGCTCGAGACGATCGGTCGACGGCAGGTCGCGGGGATGCTCGCCGCGCTCGCCGGCATCGTCGTGTTCATGCTCCCCGCGGTGGGTGCCGGAGCCGGTCCGTCGGGACGAGGCGATCTCCTCAGCCTGGCGGCGGCCCTCTTCTTTGCGGGCTACAGCGTGACCAGTCGGTCGCTCCTCGCCCGCTACCCGCTGGCCGCCCTGATGGCGTCCACGCTCACGATCGGGACGGTGCCGATCATCCTCCTGTCGCTTTCGTGGATGCCGGCTCAAGCGTGGAGCCGCATCACCCCCGCCGGATGGGCGGCGTTCGCCTGGACGGTCGTGGTCCCCGTGTACGTCGCGTGGACGCTGTGGAACTGGGTGATGGCGCGCCTGGGGGTGGCGCGCGCTTCCCTGTTCATGTACCTTGTGCCGATCATCGGGGCCGGCACGTCGTGGGTGTTGCTGGGTGAAGGGTTCGGGCCGCTCAAGATCGCCGGGGCCGCGCTCACGCTCGTAGGCCTTGGAGTCGCGCGGCGGCCGGCGGCCCCACAGCGGGATCCCTTGCGCGGACCTTCCGGATATCGTGCGGGGCCCGCAGTGAGGCAGGTTGGGTGACGACCGCCTTTATGGGGAAGGTTCCCTCGGGAGTTCACCCTAGACCAGAGGTCTAGCCTGACCACGCCAAGGGTATAGACTATACCGGCCCTGTAGTGGCATCCCCAGGAGGTGAACCCCATGCGTCTTGCAACGCTCTTCGCAACCCTCACGACAGTATGGGCGGTGTCCATCGGCGTCGCCTGGGCCGACGTGGCGCCTGCCCAAGCCCCGACGGTGGGCGAACTCTCGTTTTGCATCGTCCCGATGGCTCCCACAGTTTGGCCCATTGGATCCTGCTCCGATCGACCCGATGCTGTTTCCGGCGGCAACGGGGGGTTGACCTCGGAGTAACGGCTCGCAATCCGGCGGCATGCGCTCCGGAGAATTCTCGGGAGGCGCGCCCTCCCGAGTCTAGGGGTCGCAGGCCTTGGGTATTCGAAGGGTGTACGAAAAACTCCAGGAGGTGTATGGATGCGGTACGTCGCCCTTGCATTGGCAGTGGCAGTGATCGGAGCAGGGCTTGGGTTCGTTTCCCTCGGCACCGCCCTAGCTCACGGCGGTAACGGCACATGGAGCGGAGGGGCGGACAACCCCACCGTTTCCGGCTGCGTGTCTCTCCCAGTACTGACGGACGACAGCACGTTCCCATGCGATTTCTCGCGGGAGCGGGGCAAGCCCTGATCCTAGGCGGCGTTCCGTCTGACCGGTAGACGTCGAAGTCACGAGACGAGGCCCTCGGGGTCGGCGACCCCGAGGGCCTCGGCGTTTCTCGCGGGGCGTCAGTAGACGGTGTGCCGCGCGAGGCGGGCGTCTTCAAGGGTCTCGGTCGCCTTCAGCCCGGCGTAGATCATCACGAACGGCAGGAGGATTCCGCCGGACAGCATGATCAGGATGGTGAGGATCACGGCGTAGACCCAGAGCCCGCGCAGAAAATACCACAGCGGCCCCAGGAAGAACGCTCCCCAGTTCCACCCGAGCTTGGGGGGAGCCATCCGATGGGTGAGATCGCCCTCGACGGCCGCGGCGGGCGTGGATGCCGCGGGATCGCGCGGGTAGCCCGCCAGCGCCCGCAGGAACCAGATCAGGGTCACCACCAGCCCGAAGACGATGACGAGCAGGACGATCCGATCCGTGATGCCCATCCGGCTGTTTCCCCCCGCCCGTGGGATGACGCGCAAAACGGTACTTCGGCGCCCCGCGGCGAATCTCCTCATTTCACGGGTGGGGGCGTGCCCGAGAGTCGATCGCCGGGGGGTGCGGGGATGGCCGAGCATGGGTTCGCCGGACGCGGGGCGGTGGTGACGGGTGCCGGGGCCGGGATTGGACGCGCGATCGCCACGGCCTTCGCCCGACGGGGCGCCGCGGTGGCCGTCGTCGACCTTCACCCGGACCGCGTGGCGGAGACGGTCGCCGCGATCGAGGACGCGCCCGGCCGCGCGGTGGCAGTGCCGGGGGACGTTCGGACGCAGGCCGGCGTCGAGCGGATCATCGAGGAGGCGGTGCGCCATCTCGGCCACCTGGACATCCTGGTCAACAACGCCGGGGTGTATCCGAACTGCCCGGTGCTCGACATGCCGGAGGATCAGTGGAACGCGGTGATCGACACCAATCTCAAAGGGACGTTTCTGATGTCTCAGGCCGCGGCCCGCCGGATGGTCGCGGAGCGACGGGCAGGCCATATCGTGAACATCGCGTCCGGGGCCTACAAATCGGCGCGGCGCGGGGCCGCCCATTACTGCGCCTCGAAGGCGGGGCTCGTGATGTTTAGCCGGGTCCTCGCGCAGGAGCTCGCCGACCACCGGATCCACGTCAACGTGGTCTCGCCGGGCCTGATCGACGTGGGACGTCGGGGAGACGTGAACCCCCGCTACCGGGAGACGCTCATGACGACCATTCCGTGGGGCCGGATGGGCGAGCCGTCGGAGATCGCCGACGCCGTCCTGTTCCTCGCGTCGCCGGGCGCCGAGTTCATCACGGGCGCCGTGCTGGATGTCGACGGCGGGTCGAGCGCGGGGCGGTACTTCCTTCCGTACAGCCGAGGGTAGCCGGGATCCGGGAGGGGGCCCTGAGCGGATGGCGAAGACGCGGTCGGTCCGGCAGGCGTTCAGCGCGCGCGCATTTCTCCCGGGGTCGTGGTACGAGGCGCTCCTCGATCTCCGGGTGCAGCGGCCTCAGGCGCCGCACGAGGAAGCCGGCGCCCGAGTCCGCCGTCCCGCCGTCGCGCCCCACGGCCGGCTGCTGATCCTCGCGGCGGATCATCCGGCCCGGATGGTGACGCGGGTCGGGGCCGATCCCGTACGGATGGGGAACCGGTGGGAGCTCCTCGGCCGGATCCTCCGAGTCCTCACCGCCCCCGGCGTCGATGGGCTGATGGCCACTCCGGATATCGTGGAGGAGGTGCTGATGCTGAGCCACCTGGCGCGCCGTCGGACGGGGCAGGGGTGGCTCGACGGGAAGGTCCTGATCGGGTGCATGAATCGAGGGGGACTGTCGGGGACGGTCTTCGAGCTGGACGACCGGATGACCGCGTTTACCGCCGAGGGGCTGGCCGGCCTCCGATGCGACGGGGCCAAGCTCATGGTTCGGGTCGATCCGGAGGATGCGGCCGGCGTCCAGACCCTCGAGCGGTGCGCGACGGAGATCGACGCGTGCCACGCGCGCGGCCTCACCGTGTTCCTGGAAGCGATGCCGGTCGAGCGCACGCCTCAGGGCTACCGGACGCGGACCGATGCCGAGAGCCTGATCCGGATGGCCGGCGTGGCGGCGGGGCTGGGAACGTCCTCGGCCGGCACGTGGCTGAAGCTGCCCTACGGGCCCGGATACGACCGGGTGGCCGGGGCCACGACCCTCCCGATCCTCATGCTGGGGGGCGAAGTGCGCGAGGACCCGGCGGCGGTGCTGGAAGGGTTTGCCCGGGGGATGGCGGCAGGGCCGAACGTCCGCGGCGCCATGGTCGGGCGCAACGTGTCGTTCGCCGCCCGCGAAGATCCGCGCGCGATGGCCGCCGCCGCGGCGGCGATCGTGCACCGCGGCAGCCGTGGAGGGGAGATCCGCACGATCCTGGACGTAGAGCGTGGGCGCGATCTCGACCTGATCTCGCGCCTCGGCGCCCCCTCCTGACCCCGCGGCGTCGGGTGGCGGGAACGCGTCCCAATTCGATCTGGGAGGTGCGGGGATGCTCCGGGTGGGCGTCATGATCGAAGGGCAGGAGGGGTTGACGTGGGAGCGCTGGCGGCGGATCGCCGAAACGGCCGAGGCGTTGGGGTTCGAGTCCCTGTGGCGGTCGGACCATCTGTTCTCCCTCTACGATGTCCCCACCCGGCCGGGCCTGGACACCTGGGCCTCGCTGGCCCACCTTGCCGCGATCACCCGCCGCCTCCGGTTCGGCCCGCTCGTGTGTCCGATCACCTTTCACCACCCATCGGTGCTGGCGCGCCAGGCGGCGGCCGTGGACGTGTTGTCCGGCGGACGGCTCGAGTTGGGGGTCGGCGCAGGGTGACACGACCGCGAGCATCAGGCGTTCGGCATTCCCTATCCCCGGGTCGGCGAGCGGATCCGGCGGCTCGACGAAAGCGTGCAGGTGATCCGCGCCCTATGGGAGGACGGACCCGCGAGGTTCGAGGGCCGGTACTACCGGCTCGACGGCGGGGTGGGATGGCCAAAGCCCCTCCAGCGGCCTCGCATCCCCGTGATCATCGGCGGCAAAGGCCCGCGCGTGCTGGAGGTGGTGGCCAGACACGCCGACGAGTGGAACTGCGGGGGCAGCCGGCCTCCCGCGGATGTGCGCGCGAAGACCGAGATGCTGGTCGCCGCATGCCGGCGGATCGACCGAGATCCGCGCACGATCCGGCGGTCGTGGATGGGGGGCTTTCTCATCGCCGAGAACGGCGCGGCGCTCGAACGGCGGGCGCGAAAGATCCAGGAGTACGTCCCCCCGCGCGCCGCCGTCCCGGCCGCCAAGCTGCCCGACACGTTGCGGAACGAGGGATGGCTGGTCGGCTCGCCGGAGGAGATCGTCGGGCAAATGCGCGACCTGGCCGAGGAAGGGATCGGCCGCTTCATGCTGCAGTTCTATGACCAGGAGGATCTGGACGCCCTCCACCTGGTGGCTCGGGAGGTCCTGCCGCGACTCGCGTGAGGCGCTGCGACGCTGGTTGACAGGGGGGGGTGTTCTACCTACACTCGGAGAGGATCGGGGAGGTACCCAAGCGGCCAACGGGAGCTGACTGTAGATCAGCTGGCGGAACGCCTTCGGAGGTTCGAATCCTTCCCTCCCCACCATCACGTTCATCGAACGGTCCCCGTGATGACCCTTGTCCGGCCCATCGTCTAGCCTCTTCCATTTTGGGGCATGTACCCCGCAGGACGGAGACGCGACCGAAGCGGGAACCTCTGTCCACACGATCGCGTGGGGGCCCATCCTGGACGCGTCCGAAGCACCCCGGAACTCCGGCGTGGAGCGCTGCTTCAAGTGCCCGAAGGAGCGGCGGTCCGGCGATCAGGGATGGTATTGCGTTGAACTCCGCGAACCCCGGGAGTCACTCCGACCGTCCCGCCTCTACGTGTGCCCCGAGGATTATCTGGATTTCGCCGCCGACGAGAAGCGCCGGTGGAGGCTGATTCACGACGGCGCCGGTGAGGTCCCCGCGACCGACGGTAAGACCGAGTCCCCGCCCGCGCCTCCCGAGGCGCCGGCCTGCACCGCGGACGAGTTGATCGAGCTCCTCTCGACTCGCGGCCTCGCCGGGTGGGTGTTTCTGGTCCGCGACGTCGCCGCCGGCCGCGTGCGGCGGATCCACCTCCGCCAGCTGCCTGCGGACCCCGAGATCCGCAAAGCCCTCCTGACCTACCTGCACAGCGCGGGGACCACGGTCACGGTCAGCCGCATCTTCCAGGACCAGGAGCGCCGGTTCCACAAGAGCTAGCCCGCCCGCCCCCCTACGGCGACGTCCCGACCGCGCACCTGGGCGCGTCCCGGGT
>VBAO01000129.1 GCA_005883865.1 Candidatus Segetimicrobium genomatis | reverse complement strand
GCGGAGGCGACGCGGCTTGCGATCTTGGCCCAGTCGGGCCTGGCCCGCGCCGTCTCACCCACCCACACCTCGGTCGACGGGGATACGTTCTTCGTGGTGAGCCGGGGAGCGGTCGCGGCCGACTGGCTCGCGCTGCAGGCGGCGGTCCCGCTGGTCGTGGCGGAAGCGGTGATGCGGTCGGTCCGGATGGCACGCACGCTGGGCGGCATCCCCGGCCTGGCGACCCCGGCGGGCTGACGGCTTGTTCGCGGCCGGCAGGTCTGGTACGCTACAGGCGGCCGGCATCCCGGGGGAGCCGGACCTCGCTCGTGGCAGTCTGCCGTCCGGTACTGCCCTGCAGACTGGAACGGAGGCCGCATGCTCCTTGTCGTCAACGTCGGCAACACGCAGCTCAAGCTGGCGCTGTATCGCCACCGGGAACTGGTCGCGCACTGGGTGACCGCGACCGCCCGGGATCGACCCCAGGACGAATACGCGATGCTCTGGCAGGCGCTGTGCCGCCATGCCGGGTACGAGTTTGCCCAGATCACCGGCGTCGCGATCGCGTGCGTGGTCCCGTCGCTTTCGGGGACGCTGCGGGCGCTCTGCCAGCGGTATCTCCGGCTCACGCCGCTGGAGGTCGGGCCCGGGATCCGGACCGGGATGCGGATCCTGTACGACAACCCGCGCGAAGTCGGCGCGGACCGGATCGCCACCGCCATCGCCGCCCACGCCCGCTATGGGGGTCCCGCGATCGTGGTGGATTTCGGCACCGCGACCACCTTCACGGCCGTTTCGGCGGAGGGAGATTTTCTCGGGGGTGCGATCGCGCCCGGCGTCGGCATCTCGGTCGACGCGCTGGCCCTGCACGCGGCGCAGTTGCGCAAGGTCGAGATCGTCCGGCCCCCCTCGGTCATCGCGCGCAGCACGGTCGCGGCGATGCAGTCCGGGATCTTGTACGGCTTCGCCGGTCAGGTGGACGGCGTCGTCGCCCGGATGCAGCGCGAGCTGGGCGGACAGGCGGCGGTCGTGGCGACCGGAGGGTTCGCGGAGCTCGTCGCTCCCGAAGCCCGGTCGGTCGCCCACGTGGATCCGCTGCTCGGGCTCGAGGGCCTGCGGATCCTGTACGAGCGCAACACCGCGCCGGATGAGGCAGGAGAGGTCCCCGGGCGGGTCTAACGAGGTGCGATGAAACGCGTCGTCAGCGTGAGCCTGGGGAGCAGCACCCGCGACAAACGCGTCGAGACGGAGATCCTGGGCGAGCGGGTCGTCATCGAGCGGATCGGGACCGACGGCAACACGGCGCGGTATCGGGCCCTGGTGGAGGAGCTCGATGGCCGCGTGGACGCGATCGGGATGGGCGGCATCGACCTGTACCTCCGCGCCGGCCGGGCGCGCTATCAGGTACGCGACGCCGTGCGCCTGATCCGGGGTGTCCGCCACACGCCGGTGGTGGACGGTGGGGGCATCAAGAACTCATGGGAGAAGTACCTCATCCTCGAGTATCTGCCCAAGGAGGCCGGCATCTCGTTCAAGGACCGCCGGGTGCTGCTGGTCAGCAGCGTCGACCGGTACGGGATGGCCGAGGCGTTCACCCAGGCCGGCGCCAAGACCCTGTTCGGAGATTTCTACTTCGCGTTGGGGGTGCCCATCCCGATGCGGTCGCTCGCGACCGTCCGGCTCCTGGCCGCGTGCCTCCTGCCGGTGTTCACGAAGCTCCCGTTCCAGCTCCTCTACCCCACCGGGGGGAAGCAGGAGCAGAACACGCCTCGGTTTCCGCACCTGTTTCGGTGGGCCGAGGTGCTCGCGGGGGACTTCCATTTCATCCGCCGGTACATGCCGGGCGACCTCAGGGGGAAAACGATCCTGACCCAGACGGTGACGCGCGAGGACACGGAGGAACTCCGCCGCCGCGGGACGCGGACCCTCATCACCGTCTCGCCGGAGATGGACGGGCGATCCTTCGCGACCAATGTCCTGGAGGGCATCGTGCTGGCGCTGTCGGGACGGCGGAGCGAGGACCTTCGTCCGGAGGAGTACGTCGCGTGGCTGTTGCGGGCCGGGTTCCGTCCCCGGATCGAGACGCTGACCCCGGCGTGAGCGGATGAGCGCGGCCGCCATAGGACGGTTCGGGTTTGTCCTGCATCCGTTGTACGTGTCGCAATTTGCGAATAAATTCCCGATCGCCCGATACCTGCCCGGGCGGTTCGTGGAAGCCGTGTTCCGCGCCGTGCCGCCGTTTGAAGCGTCCCAGATCACCGGGATCGTGTCCCCAACCGGCGCGCGGGCCGAGGGGTGGTTTATCGCCCTGCCGTGGACGCCGCGCGTCCTGCTGGCGACCCCGCCCGAGGTCCTCTACCGGCGCCTGATTCAGGCCGGCCGGATCGCCGAGCGCCTGGGGGCGGGCATTCTGGGTCTGGGGGCGTTCACCAAGGTCGTCGGCGACCGGGGGGCGACCGTGGCCCGCGCCCTCGGCATCGGGGTCACCACGGGGAACAGCCTCACGGTCGCCACCGCGATCGAAGGCGCGCTGTTGGGCGCCACCCGGATGGGCATCGAGGTCCCCGGCGCCCAGGTCGCCGTGGTGGGCGCGACCGGGGCCATCGGCGCGGCGTGCTGCCGGATCCTCGCGCGCCAGGTGGGCGGCCTCACGCTGGTGGCCCGGACTCGAAGCCGTCTCGAGGCGCTGGCGGAGGAACTGCGGGGGGAAGGCCCGGCGCGCATCGACGTCGCCTCGGACGTCCGCCGCGCCGTGGGCGCCGCGGACATCGTCATCACGGTCAGCACCGCCACCGATGTCCTGATCGAACCGGAGGACCTGCGTCCGGGCGCCGTGGTGTGCGACGTTGCGCGGCCGCGCAATGTTTCCCGGCTCGTCTATGACCGCCGCGGCGACGTCCTCGTGATCGACGGCGGCGTGATCGAGGTCCCGGGACCGGTCGACTTCGGGTTGGACTTTGGATTCCCTCCGCGGTCCTGCGAGGCGTGCATGGCGGAGACGATCATTCTCGCCTTGGAGGGGCGCTACGAGGACTACACGCTCGGCGCCGACGTCGACCTCGGCCGCGTGGACGAGATCCACGGCTTGATGCGCAAGCATGGGTTCCAACTCTCGGGCTTCCGGCGGTTCGAGCGGCGGATCTCCGACGACGAGGTCGAGGCGATCCGTCGGGCGGCGCGATCGGCCGGCGCCCCGCGTCCGGTCTCGCTCGGACTTTGACAACCCCTCCTTCTTTCGTTATACTACCAGGCGTTGTAGGGTACGCCGAGGCTGAGGGCTTGCTCTCAGTCTCGCTCTCTCTTTAAGCGAGGCATCAAATTCACCTGGGTGAGCCGTCCGCATGGATGAAAAAGAAACTCTGTTGACCCCCGATGGCCTGCGGAAGCTCGAGGAGGAACTCGAGTTCCTCAAGACCGTCAAGCGCAAGGAAGTCGCCGAGCGGATCAAGCAGGCGAAAGAGTTCGGCGATCTGGCGGAAAACTCCGAGTACGAGGACGCAAAGAACGAGCAGGCGTTCATGGAGGGCCGGATCCTCACCGTGGAAGGGATGCTGCGGAACGCCAAGGTGATCGACAACCACGACGTCCGCTCGGACGTGGTCACGGTCGGCGCCACCGTTCGGCTCGAAGACGAGGCGGGCGAGGAATTGAACTATACCATCGTCGGGTCGCCCGAGGCCGATCCCCGCCATGACCGGATCAGCAACGAATCGCCGGTCGGCCGGGCGCTGCTCGGGAAGCGGAAGGGACAGACGGTCACGGTCAAGGCGCCCGGGGGAACGATCAAGTACACGATCAAGGCCATCAAGCGCTGACCCACGCCGGGGCCGCGCCCTGCCTCACGCGGCGGTCGTTCCCCGGTTTCTTCCCGCCCCCGCAGTGAACCCGGGTCCCCCACCCAGGAGAGATCGAAAGGTGCACTTTCCCTATCGGAAGATCCGATCTATCTTCCGTGGTCTGAACGTGACGCGCGGAGGGGCATAATACAGCGTGAGGGAACGGGCCAGGCCTCGCGGGTCGCTGTCGGGGGAGGAGTCCCAGCGCGGGCGAAGAAAAGACTTATGGGGACGTTCGAGACCTTCCGGAAACGGTCCCCAACGGGAATGGCCGGGGGAGGGTTCAACGTAATTCATGGTGAGCGATGTGAGTCTGATCCCCTCCCGGGGTCCGGAGCCGCGCGGGACGCGGCCCCCGGTCGAGTGAACAGTCGGAAGGCTCGACGCGTAGGAACCATGGACAGGCACCGCGGGATTGTGTCGCGCACCGTAGGGGGAGGAGGAGGTCGGCCCCGAGATGTTTGAACGATTCACCGAGCGTGCTCGCCGGGTCATCATCCTCGCCCAGGAAGAGGCCAAGCGGCTGAACCACAGCGCGGTCGGGACGGAGCATATTCTGCTCGGCATCGTCCGCGAGGGCGAAGGCGTCGCCAGCAAGGTGCTGGAGTCGCTGAACATCAGCCCGGAGCGCGTCCGCGCCGAGATCGAGAGCGCGATCGGCCGGGGCGAGCGGACGCCCCACGAGGAAGTGACGTTTACCCCGCGGGCCAAGAAGGTGCTGGAGCTCGCGCTGGACGAGGCGCGCCGGCTCGGCCACAACTACATCGGCACCGAGCACCTCCTCCTCGGGTTGATCCGGGAAGGCGAAGGCGTTGCGGCGCGCGTGCTGGAGGCGATGGGCGCCGACCTGGAGCGGGTGCGCTCCCAGGTGGTCTACCTCCTGGGCGAGGAAGGCACCGCCTCGTACACCAAGCAGGCCAGCAAGACCCCCACCCTGGATGAGTTCGGACGGGACCTCACGAAACTGGCCCGCGACAACAAGCTCGACCCGGTGATCGGCCGGGAGCGCGAGATCGAGCGGGTCATTCAGGTGCTCTCCCGACGCACCAAGAACAACCCCGCGCTGATCGGCGAGCCCGGCGTGGGCAAGACGGCGATCACCGAGGGGCTCGCCCAGCGAATCGTCCGGGGCGACGTGCCGGAGGTCCTGCGGAACAAGCGGGTCGTGCAGCTCGACCTGGCCGCGCTGGTCGCCGGGACGAAGTATCGCGGCGAGTTCGAAGAGCGCATGAAGAAGGTGATGGAGGAGATCCGCAAGGCGCAGGGCGAGGTCGTCCTGTTCGTGGACGAGCTGCACACCCTGGTGGGCGCGGGCGCCGCCGAGGGCGCGATCGACGCCAGCAACATCCTGAAGCCGTCCCTCTCCCGGGGCGAGCTGCAGTGCATCGGGGCGACCACCCTCGACGAGTACCGGAAGTACGTCGAGCGGGACGCCGCGCTGGAGCGGCGGTTTGCGCCGATCCTCGTGGCCGAGCCGAACGTCGACCAGACGGTGGAGATCCTCCGCGGCCTGCGCGAGCGGTACGAGGCCCACCACGGGGTGAAGATCAGCGACGAGGCGCTCGTCGCCGCCGCCACGCTGGCCGACAAGTACATCTCCGATCGGTTCCTGCCGGACAAGGCGATCGACCTGATGGACGAGGCCGCGAGCAAGATCCGTCTCCAGGCCAGCTTCCTGCCCCAGGAGGTCCGTCAGGCCCTCGACAAGGCCGAGCGGGTGCGGCGGGACAAGGAAGAGGCGATCAAGGGCCAGGACTTCGAGAAGGCCGCGAGCCTTCGGGACAAGGAGAAGGTGCTGCGCCAGAAGCTCGAAGAGCTGGAGAGCTCCTGGAAAACCGACAAGGGCCGGGACATCACGACCGTGAGCGCCGACGACATCGCGGACATCGTGTCGAGCTGGACCGGGATCCCGGTGATGCGCCTGGTGGAGGAGGAGACCGAGAAGCTGCTCCGGATGGAAGACTCCATCCACGGCCGGATCGTGGGGCAGGAAGAAGCCGTCCACGCGGTGTCCCGCGCGGTCCGGCGCGCGCGGGCCGGCCTGAAGGACGCCCGGCGGCCGATCGGATCGTTCATCTTCCTCGGCCCCACCGGCGTGGGCAAGACCGAGCTCACCCTGGCGCTGGCGGAGTTCCTCTTCGGCGACGAGGGGGCGGTCATCCGGATCGACATGTCGGAGTACACCGAGCGCCACACCGTCTCGCGGCTCGTCGGCGCGCCCCCGGGCTACGTGGGGTACGAGGAGGGCGGCCAGCTCACCGAGCAGGTCCGCCGGCGACCGTACTGCGTGGTCCTGCTCGACGAGATCGAGAAGGCGCACCCCGAGATCTTCAACGTGTTGCTGCAGATCCTCGAGGACGGCCGTCTGACCGATGCTCAGGGCCGGACGGTCGACTTCAAGAACTGCGTGATCATCATGACCAGCAACGTGGGCGCCCCACAGATCCAGCGGGAATCCGGGTTCGGCTTCCGCGGGGTCGAGCGCGAGCAGCAGGAAGTGGACGCCGCGTACGACCGGATGAAGACGCACGTGATGGAAGAGCTCCGGCGGACGTTTCGTCCGGAGTTCCTGAACCGGGTCGACGAGATCATCGTCTTCCGGCCGCTGTC
>VBAO01000108.1:6408-13512 GCA_005883865.1 Candidatus Segetimicrobium genomatis | reverse complement strand
CTCGGCCTGCTCAAGAGCCTGATCGCCCTGATGGTGGTCGAGCCCGGCGGCATCGTGGGACGCCAGGAGATGGCCGTGCTCGAGTCGGCGATCCGGCAGACGTACTCGCGCGCCGCCGGCGGCCCCGTGTTCCTGCACGATCTCGTCCGTACCCTGCGCACGTTCGAGCAGGTCGGTGCGCACGAAGCGGGGCCCGAGGAGTGGTCGCTGGCCCGGGGGATCGCCCGCCGTCTCGAGGTGTGGGTGGACGAGGGATTGTACGCTCGGCTGCTCGACCGCCCGTCCACCATCGACCTGAGCGCGTCGGTCGTCTGCCTCGACACCGAGGGGCTCAGCGAGCACTATCCCGACCTGGTCCCGATCGCCGCGCTGCTAGCCAACCACCTCATCTACCGGCGGATCAGGGCCGACGACGGGCGCCTCAAGTACGTGGTCAGCGACGAGACGTGGGCGGCGCTGCTGAACCGGGTGGCCGCGGAGTCCCTCGTCGGCATGTTTCGCCGGTTCCGCAAGTTTGGCGCCGGCATCATGGCGATCAGTCAGCGCGCCGAGGACTTCGAGAGCGAGTACGCCCGGGGGATTCTCGAGAACGCCCCGCTGAAGGTGCTGACGCGCGCGGCGGACGCCGATCGCGTCGCCCCCCTGCTCGATCTCAACGATCAGCACCGGGCGCTCTGGAAGAGCCTCACGCAGCGGCGCGGTGAGTTCAGCGAAGCGCTGGTCATCGTGGATTTCTTGGAAGGGCGGGAGGGCGGGGTGGTCGTGGTCCGCGACATCCCCGAAGACTACTTCATCGCCACGACCACGGCGGAGGAACGGGTTCGGCGCGATCAACTCGCGGCCGAGCTTGGTCCATGGCCGGCCATCCGGCATCTGGCGGACTCGCGGAGGGCGACATGTTCGCGCACGGGGTGAAGCAGACGCAAGCGGTCGTCCTGCTCCTGGCGGCGGTGGTCCCGGTTCCGCTGGGCATCGGGATCCTCCCGACGGCCTGGCCCGACGCCCCCGCGTTGTGGCCCGATGATGGGGCCCCTCCGACCTCGAGCGGGGATCTCGCGCAGTTCATCGATGCGCTCCAGCAGTCGCTCGAGCGGTTGACGCAGTGGGTGCAGATATTTCAGCAAACGACGTCGCAGGTGCTTGCGCGGACCGTAGCGGAGTTCCCCGGCATCCTTCCTGACGAGATCGATCTCACGGGCCTCGTGGCGCAGATCAGGGCCCTTCCTGCGGTCTTCCGGCAGGCGCTCGAGGCGGTGCGGGACAAGCTCCAGACGAGACCTGCCCCCGGGAGCATCGACGAGCGCCACCAGGGGTACGTCGAGAGCAGCCCGGCGTTGCTGCATGAGGCCGTGGGCATCGCAGGGGTCGACGAAGTGGTGGCCGAGGGAATGGTCCAGCAGGCCGCGGCGTCGCAGGCGACGGCGATGGGCGCGGTGGCGGTCGCTGGCGACCTCCGCCCCGAGGGGGTGGGCGTCGCGGCGCGGGAAGCCGGCGATGCGATGGCGTCCGCCGCGCACGATCTGCCGAGCTCCCGGGCAGGCATCGAGTTGCTGGTCGCCGGCATGGGAGCGGGCCTGCGCCATCAGGCGGACCTGGGAGCGGCTGAGTCCGATCGGCTGACCGTCCTCGTCCAGCAGACGGCGCAGGTGAGCCAGCAGATCGGAGCGCTCGCCGCCACGACCGGGGCGCTCACGCTCCGGGAGGCCGACCGCGACCGGCGCGCCCTCGAGGGGACGCTGGGATTCGCCGATGCGGTCTCCGCGGCGGCTCAACTGCTTCAGGACATCGTGACGCAGACGGGCGATCCACCGATCGGCGAGCCCCGACTCGAGCCGCTCTATTAGCCGTGGCGCTCGAGGCCGGCCGTGGGCGGGTTCGAGCGGGGGATCGCCGACGTCTTCGCCACCCTGCAGGGCTGGCTGGTCACCACCGGGGCGACCCAGTCGATGGCGCGGCTGGCGTGGGCGGTCCTGACGTTTCTCTGGCTCGGGCATGTGGCGGCTTCGATGCGTCCGGGATGCCCGCCCGATGTCGTCGGGACGTTCGGCCGGCTCGTGGTGGCGGGGGGGTTACTCGGGGCCGTGGGATCCCTCAACCGCGTGATCGTGCTGGCCTTCGAGGCGCTGCGCGACGCCGGGTCGGCGGTCCTCGCCGGGCTCATCGGGCAGAGCTGGCACCAGTTTTTCCGGGAATCGATCGCCCAGTCTGGCGTGGTGTTTCAAATGCTCCCATGGCTCTCGTGGCCCTGGGCGCTGGGGCTGCTCTTTGCGGGCATTCTCATCGGCGTCCTCCTCTTCGCGGTGGGATACACGGTGTACCTGGCCATCCTGTTCTTCGCCCATCTGACGCTTCTGTTGGCCCTCTTTCTGGCGCCGCTCGCGCTGGCGCTTCTCGCGACGCCCGGAACCGCCCGGTGGACGGGACGGTGGGCGGTGGTGATCGTGAAGACCGCACTCGTGGTGTTCAGCGTGAGGGTCATTCATGCGGCGGTCATCTACCTCGCGGTGATCGTGCCGGTCCGGCAGGCCTCCGCCGGACTCGCGGGCGGGTTCAGGGGCCTGGGGAGCAATCACAGGGGACCGGGGTCGGCGTGTATGCGATGCTGCGGGCGGAGCGGCTGACAGGACAGTTTGTGGAAGGCGTCGCGTTCGGCGAAGGGATCTTCGGCGGGCCGCGATGGTTTGGATGGCGCCTGGCCACCTGGTACTCGTATCACGCTTCGGGCGGGGGCCCCGCGAGCCTGACTGCCGCGAACCATTCGCCGAATGCTCCGGGCGGGGGCGCCCAGGAGGCCACGACCGCAAAGCCGGGCGGACGGGTTTCGTTGTGACGCGGAGGGCGGCTTGAATGGAGGGACACCTCGCCGCGCCGAGTCCCGGCGGTCCCTTAAGGCGCGGGCTCATCGTGGCAGAAATCGGCGTCCTGATCCTGCTTGGGGGGGCGCCTTCCGCCGGGCAGCCGGTACCCGCCGGTGGGACGGCCGCGGTGCTTTCCTTCATCGACGCGGCCGGCGGCGGGGTCGAGGTGGTGCGGCACTGGCCGGGGGCTCCGTCGGATGTGGCCATCGCTCCCTTCGTCCCATACTTTTGGAGCGGGTGTCCGGGTCCTGGCGCGATCATGATGCTCGTCACGGCGCCCGGGAGCGGCCCTCCGCTGTCCGACAGGATTGCCCGGGCGCTCACCGAGCGTTTCCCGGATCCGAATGCATCGAGAGAGAGTCTGGAGATGGCGCGGATCGCCACCGCGTTGCGGACCCCGGGAAGTCCGGTTCAAGAGGCGCTCAAGGCGGCGGCCCCGTGGATCAGCGATCTCGCGACGTACGAGCGATTGGGATACGCCGTGTTCCTCTTCGTTCGGTGGCAGGGGATCTTCTGCGCGGTTGTCGTCCAGGCCGTCCCCGAAGGCTACGCGATCCCGTTCGTCGACTGAGGAGGGATGAGCGCCGGCCCGCGTGGCGCGGTGATCTGGACGCTCACACTCCTCGTGCCGGCGGGGTTGGCCATCGCCGCCTCGACGGCCATCCTCCGGGATGCGGTTGAGATACTGCGGGCGATCTCCTCCGAGCACGACCTCGGAACGTGGTTACGGGCCTGCGCAGTCGCGGCTCAGTGCCGGCAGGCGCTGCTCCCGGCGATGGGCCAGGCCGTGGGCGCACACACCTCGGCACTTCGCATCGCCTACGGGTCTCTGGTACTCTGGCTCGTCTGCGCGGTCCTCTACCATCCACGGACCCCCCTTGGACGCTCCGCGGCGGGCAGCGCCCGGTACGCGCTCCCGGGCGAACTCCGGCGGCTCAGGGTGCGGATCGGCGAGGCATGGCTCCCCCTCGGATACCTCCCCCCGCCGCGCTGGCTCCTGGGTCTTCTGAGGCTCCATCCGACCAGCCGGGCGCTCCGGGCGCTGGTGGGGCCTCAGGTGTACCTGCCGGCCGAGGACCTTGCCCGCCACGTGCTTATCGTTGGGCTCACGGGAGCCCACAAGACGACGGCGGTCACGTTTCCAGTGCTCCTGGAAGCGGCGCGGCACGGGGTGTCGGTTGTCGCGTTGGACCTTAAGTATGGAGAGCACGACGGCCTCGCCCGGGTCGCCCCCGAGTGGCAGCGCCGGGCCCGCGACGTCCTGGTGTTTGCCCCCCTTGACCCCGCGACGCTGCGCTGGAACCCGCTCGACCGCCTCAGGACGATGGGTGACGCGCACGAACTCGCCGCGCACCTCTTCGATGAGCCGGACTCGTCGGATCCCGACCTGGTGTACTGGATGGGGGCCGAGCGCCATGTCTGCGCCGTGCTGTGCTTCGCCCTCGCAACCGACGGGGAACCCGCCACGCTAGGACGGCTCCGGTCCCTCTGCGAGTCCGGGCCGGCCGCGGTGCACGCATACGTTCGGACCCACCCCGGCGCCCAATCACTGACCGGTAGATTGGGCGCCTACCTCGCGATGCTCCCCAAGGATCAGGCCGGGATCCTGCAAGGGATCGCCTCGCGGCTCGAAGCGTGGGGGGATGAGGCGGTCTGCGAAGCGACCCGAACGTCCGCGCCGTGGGAACGAATCGACCTCACCCGCGTGCGCCGTGAGCCATTGCTGCTCGTGGTCGGCGTGCCCCAGCCGGCGCTGGGGCGTCTCCGGTGGCTGTGCCACCTCTTCCTTCGGGACTTGGCGGCGCATCTGCTCCGCCCGAGACGGCCCGAAGAGCGGGTCCGGGTCCTGCTGATCCTCGAGGAACTGCCGGCGTGGGGGCCGCTTCCCGGGTTGGCCAATCACCTGGCGACGTACAGGAGCCGCCAGGTCTCGGTCCTCGCCACCCTGCAGAGCGAGGCCCAGGGAGAGCACGTCTACGGGCGGAGTGGATGGGCTGCGGTGGCGGCCAACCTGGTGACGAAGCTGTACCTCCCGTCGCTCGCGGATATCGACGCCGAGCGGCTGAGCCGGGCGATGGGCACGGCGGCCGGCGAGGACGTGGCGCGCAGCCGGGGATGGGGCGCGGTGGGGACCCGGAGGGGCGAGCACCGCCGCGCCGTTCCCGTTCCGCTCGAGCGTCCCGAAGAGGTCCGCGGGATCGCGTCCTCCGCGGACGAGATCCTTGTGCGCTTCGCCCGGATCCCGCCGGCCCGCCTGTGGTGCCCCCCGTATCACGTCCGGCCTGAGTACGCGGGCCGGGTCCCCGAAGGCCACCCCGAGACCGCGCACCTCGCCGTTTACCATCACCTGTGGACCCTGCGCGCGAACGGAGGGATTCAGACGCAGGACGTTGTGGAATCCACCGTCAGGACGGGCGCTCCGCCTCCCGCCCGCCTGGACGCGCCGCCCCTCGATCGGGTCTCCCCCGGGTTAGGCCCCGGGCCGGAAGATGCGGCCCCGGTGGTTCCCTGCGCAGAGGTCTCGGTCCCAGACGAGGTCACGAGCCTGAACCGGCTCATCGAGGCACTCCTCCTACGCTTCGCCCACGATGGGGCCGGCGTCATCCGGGGAGTGCATCGAGGAGGATGGCTCGTCGAGGTGCGCATCCGCCCTGATGCGGTCGCGGAGGCCTGTCAGGGGACGGAGGCGATGCACACGCTGAGCCGGCGGTGGTCGGCGCTCCGCTGGGTGCGACGCGTGCGCCCCGCGTTCGTGCTCACCCGGCGCGCGTTGGAAGCGCTCGATCCTGGCCTCCTCGCGCGGCTCGTCGACCTCTGCGGCACCCAGGTGTCGGGCCCCTCATCGGGATCGTGACGGTCGCTACGCGCGCCTGCCCGACCACCGGGGGACCAGGAGGCCGACCGCGACGGCGGTCAGGTAATGCATGCCGATGGTCACCGGGAGAAACTGCGCGGGGAACCGTGCGGTCCCGAACCGGCCGAGCCCGACCAGCGCCCCGAACTGCTGGAAGGGCACGAGAAGGCCTGGGATCGGAATCGGCAGCTGGACGCGCACCGCCGGGAAGGGCAGCGCAGCGACGGCGATGCTGATGGCGGTGGCCAGGACGAGGGTCGTGACCCAGAGCGCCATGACCGGGCGGCCCACGACGCGGCTCCAAACGGCGAAGGCGAGGCCCCCGAGGATTCCACCGACGAACGCCGAGTCGAAGGACGGCTGCACGGGCGGAATCCTGGTGTGCGTGACCCGCGCCAGCAGGACGCACGCCACGCCCGCCACGAGTCCGGCGCCGATTCCCGCGAGCAAGCCTCGTCCCCATCCCACGACACGAGCGTCGCGTGCCGGTGTCATCCCGACCCACCTCCTGAAGAGCGTCCGCCCATCGAGCGAATGGATCAAGGCGTCGACCCGCGAGCGCAAACGACAGTGAAGGTTCCACACGCCGCACAGACAGGCCTCCCCGGTTCTTCTCCCGAACCCTGTGGGGATGGACGCGGCCCGTCTCCTCGAAGAGTTGCGAGCGGACAAACATTATCGGGACCAGATCGCACACGTCGAGCGTTTCCCGGCCCGTCGCGCGCGCTACGGATCCCTGCGCGACCCGGTGCGCGAGCCGGTGGCCGGGGCGCTGGCGCAGCAGGGGATCACCCGATTGTACGTCCACCAGGCCGAGGCCCTGGAGGCCGTGCGGGCGGGAGAGTCGGTCATCATCACGACCGGGACCGCGAGCGGGAAGTCGCTGTGCTACATGGTGCCGGTCCTCGAGACGATCATGGACGACCCGCCGGCCCGGGCGCTGTTCGTGTATCCCACGAAGGCCCTGGCGCAGGACCAGATGGGCGCGCTCGGAGAGTTCGGCATGGATCTGCGGTTTGGCAGCTACGACGGCGACACGCCGCAGGCCGAACGCCGGCGGCTCCGGCACGAGGCGCAGGTGCTGCTGACCAACCCCGACATGCTCCACCTGGGGATCCTCCCCCAGCACTTCCGGTGGACGTCGTTCCTCAAGCACCTCCGGTACGTCGTGCTGGACGACATGCACGTCTACCGCGGCGTGTTCGGCAGCCACGTCGCCAACATCGTGCGGCGGCTGGTCCGGGTCTGCCGGCTTCGGGGCGCCGACCCGCAGTTCATCTGCACCTCCGCGACCATGGCGAACCCGGCGGAGTTCGGCCGGCTCCTCACCGGCCGGCCGCTCCGGGTGATCGGGGACGACGGCGCGCCGCGCGGCCCCCGGACCTTCGTCCT
>VBAO01000108.1:0-6374 GCA_005883865.1 Candidatus Segetimicrobium genomatis | reverse complement strand
CGAGGCGAGCCGGCTCGTCGCCCTGCTCGTCTCCCGCGAGATCCGCACGATCGCGTTCACCAAGGCCCGGAAGATCACCGAACTGGTCCACCGCTACACGGTCGACGCGTTGCGGGAGACCCCCCAGGTGGCCGCGCGGGTCAGCCCGTACCGGGCGGGGTACCTGCCGGCGGAGCGGCGGGAGATCGAGCAGCGGCTGTTCCGCGGCGAGTTGAACGGGGTCGTGGCGACGAGCGCGCTCGAGTTGGGGATCGACGTCGGGGGCCTCGACGCCGCGATCCTGGTGGGGTACCCGGGCACGATGGCCAGCGTGTGGCAGCGGGCCGGGCGCGCGGGGCGGGGGCGGGAGCCGTCGCTCGCAGTGCTGATCGCCCTCGAGGACGCGCTCGACCAGTACCTGATGCGGCAGCCGGCGTATTTCTTCGGCCGGCCGATCGAGCACGCGACGCTCGACCCGGACAACCCCTATGTCCTGGCCGCGCACCTCCGATGCGCGGCGAACGAAGTGGCGCTGTGGCCCGGCGATGACGCGCTGTTCGGCCCGAAGATGCAGGAGATCGCCCGGGCGCTCGAGGAGATGGGGGACCTCGTGCGGCGCGGGGAGCGCTGGCATCCGCGGTCGCGGCGGTACCCGGCGCGCTCGGTCGAGATCCGGAGCGTGGGGGGCGAGACCTACCGGATCGTCGAGGCCCGCGCGCGGCGGCTCATCGGGACGGTCGATGCCGCGCGCGCGTTCGAGCAGGTGCACGAGGGTGCCGTGTACCTGCACCAAGGGGAGGCCTACCGGGTCCTGGGCCTCGACCTGGACACGCGCACCGCCACGGTCGAGCCGGATGACAGCGGGTCCTACACCGAGGCCAGGACGCTCACCGATCTCAGCATCGTCCACCCGCGCGCGGAGCGCCCCTGCGGGCGGACGCGCGCCTGCTTCGGCGAGGTCCTGGTGACCCACCAGGTCGTGGAGTTCCGGCGGAAGCAGTTGCTCACCGACACGGTCCTGTCCGTCGAGCCGCTCGACCTCCCCGAGGAGGAGCTGCCCACGGCCGCGCTCTGGATCGTGATCCCCCCCGACCTCGCCGCCTGGGTCGAGTCCCAGGGGCTCGACCTCGCCGGCGGGATCCACGCGATCGAGCACGCCGCGATCGGCCTCTTGCCGCTGTTTGCGATGTGCGACCGCTGGGACATCGGCGGGGTGAGCTACCCGCTGTATCCCGACACCGGGCGGGCGACGATCTTCATCTACGACGGCCACCGGGGCGGGGTGGGCGTGGCCGAAAAGGGGTACGAGGTGCTCGACGAGTTGCTCCGGCGGACCCTCGACGCGATCCGATCGTGCCCGTGTGAAGCGGGGTGCCCGTCGTGCATCCAGTCCCCGAAGTGCGGGAACCTCAACGCGCCGCTCGACAAGCAGGCCGCGATCGTCCTTCTGGCACGGCTCCTGGACGGTGGGGCCGCCGCGTAGAACCGGGGCGGTCCGCCCCAGTCGCTAGCCCGGCGTCCCGGCCGGGGCGCGCAGCGCGTGCAGATTGAAATTGAGCCGCTCGCCGAGCCTCCAGAACTCCCCCACCCGGCCCGCGTCGCCTCCGCTTCCCTCGACCAGCCGGTCGAGGTGGATCTGCGCGGCGGCGTGGTAGGCGTTCTGGACCTGCCAGAGATTGATGGTGACGCCGAGTGATGCGGCCAGGTCCAGGAGGCGGTGCACCTGCTCGAGGTCCGGGCCGAGCGGATCGATGGACAGGGAGTCCGCGCGGGCCTCCGCAGCCAGCCGCAGGAGGAGCTCCGTCTCGGCGGCGTCGACCGTCACCTCGAGCGCCTCGAGCTCCCGCGCGATCTCGAAGGCGCGGTCGGCGAGGGGGACGCGCGCGGCCCGGCCCACGATCTCCGCGAGCTCCTTGCCGAGGGCGTACTCCGCCGCCCTCAGGATCGCCGGGGGGATGGGGACGTCCGAGGCCCGCATGAAGGCCACCAGCGGGCGGGACTCCTCGTACAGCGTCTGGTACATCGCGTCGACCCGGGCGAGGCGCTCCGCCGTCATGCGCCCGAGGATCGCGCGGCGCGCCTCCAGGAAGAGGTCGGGCAGCGCGTGGAGCGAGCCTTTGAAGTGCTCATCGAGCATGCGGACGGCGTCGCTCGGTCCGGTGCCGAGGAAGGCCTCCGCGAGATGCGCCTTCACGCGCTCGTACCAGTCGGCCGGAGGATCCGTCCGGACCCCGCACTGGACGTCGTGGCCGCCCAGATGGAGCACCGCGAACGCCGCCCGCTGCTCCTCGCCGGTGATGCGCGATCCCGCCACGACGAGCCCGATGGACAGCGCGTTGCCGCTTCGCTCCTCGCGCCGGGCGTCCAGGCGCCGGACCGTGTAGCTGAAGATCCGCGCGGTCTCGGCGTACGGCTCGAAGAGCGCGCTGATCGCGTAGTGCGCGACCACCCGGGGGAGCGTCACCACCGATGGACGGACGGCCCGGTCGTAGATCCGGGCCCCGTCGCCCCAGCGGCGGAGGTTGCTCTTGGCGGCGGCGAGCCGGCCGATGAAATCGTCCTCGAGCCGGTACCCGAAGCCTTGGGCCAGCTGGATCGCCCGCGCGGCGTGCTCGATGACCTGGACGGTCTCGATTCCGGAGAGCTCGTCGAAGAACCACCCGCACGACGTGAACATCAACTGCGCCTGCCGCTGCATTTCGAGGAGGCGGAGCGCCTGGGGGCGCTCGTCGCGCCGCAGGCCCGCCCGGCCGTGGGCGGCGAAGAACGCGTCGAGGACCTCGGGGCTGCGGTGGAGGATGACGCCGATGTACGCCTCCCGGGCGGCCCAGGGATCCCGCAGCACCCGGGCCGCCTGCGCGTCGTAGACCCGGGCGAGCTCGTCCCGCAGCCAGTCGAGCGCCTCGCGGAGCGGCCGCCGCCACTCCTGGGTCCAGCCCTCCTGTCCGGCGTGGCAGCCGCAGTTCGCGCGCCACCGCTCGACCCCGTGCGGGCAGGACCAGCTCGTCGGCTCCAGGATCTCCACCTCGTGGTCCGGAGGGTGGAGCGCCAGAAATTCTCCGTAGTTGGTGAGCCGCGCCGTCCCGCGCTCTTCGATGAGCCGCAGGGCGTGGGCGAGGGCCATGTCGCCGAAGCGGTGGTGGTGGCCGTACGACTCTCCGTCCGTGGCGATGTGGACGATCTGCGGCCCCTTCCGGTCCTCCCGAAACGCGGCCGTGAGCCGGTTCGCGAACGCCTCGCCGCTGTTGAGCAGCCCCTCGAACGCGACCGCGCGCGCGATCGGGCTGTCGTAGAAAAACAGCGTGATCGCCGCCCCGGCCGGCAGCCGGCAGAGGTAGGGGCGGCTCGGGTCGATGCGGCCGCCGCGCACGTCGATCCAGTCACGGCCGGGGGGACGGGCGCGCGCCGCCTGGCGCGGCGCCAGGATCGTGAAGCGGATGCCGTGGGCGGCGAGGACCTCGAGCGTCTCGGTGTCCACCGCCGTCTCGGGGAGCCACATCCCCTCGGGGTCGCGTCCGAACCGCGCGCGGAAATCGGCGATGCCCCAGGCGACCTGGGTCTCTTTGTCCCGGCGGGTCGCGAGCGGCAGGATCATGTGATTGTAGGGTTGGGCGAGCGCGTTCCCGTGTCCCCCCCGCTCGCCGCGGCTCGCCTGGTCGGCCGCGATGATCTGCTCGTACGTGACCGGGGCCGCCCCTTCGAGCCACGCGAGCAGGGTGGGGCCGATGTTGAAGCTGATGCGGCGGTAGTTGTTGGTGATCTCCGCGATGCGCCGGTCGCCGTCGAGGATGCGCGAGGCCCCGTTCGGCGCGTAACACTCGGCGGTGATCCGGGCGTTCCAGTCATGGTACGGCCGGGCGGAGTCCTGGACCTCGACCTCCTCGAGCCAGGGGTTTTCGCGCGGGGGTTGGTAGAAGTGCCCGTGGACGCAGATGAAGCGGTGGGACGGGGTCATGGGGCGGCGGACACGCTACGGGAGGGCATGGGCCCCCGGGACGGCCCCGCGGACCCGGGTCGCCCCGCGCGCCAGGACGGTGATCCCCGACGGATCGAGGACCCCGTTGTCGGGCACCCGCTCCGCGCCCTCGCCGATCGCCGTGCCCGGCTCGATGACGTTGAACCGGTCGATGATCGCCCGGCGGACGCGTGCGTTCGGGCCGACGATCGTGTTGTCCATGATGATGCTGTCCTCGATCACGGCGCCGCGCTCGACGACCACGCCCTGCCCGAGGATCGAGTGGCGCACCGTGGCCCCGCGGATGACGGTGCCCTCGCCGACCTGCACGTCCTGGATCGTGCCGTCGAGGATGTGCGCGGCCGGACCGGGGAACGACGGGCCCAGGATCGGCCACCGGGGGTTGTTCAGATCCAGCGCGGGCGCGGAGCCGAGGAGGTCCATGTTCGCCTCCCAGTACGCCTCGATCGTGCCGACGTCCCGCCAGTACCCGCGCTCCTCGGACGCGCGGAGCCCCGGGATCTCGTTCTGGAGGAAATCGTAGGCGAAGGCGCGCGCGTACGGGTAGAGCTCGGGGATGATTGTCCGCCCAAAGTCGTGATCGGTGCTGCGCCGCGCGTCCTCGACGAGGGCCTCGACGAGCACGTCGGTCGTGAAGATGTAGTTGCCCATCGACGAGAGCGCCCGGCGGGGGTCCTCCGCCATGGGGCGCGGCGCCTGGGGCTTTTCCTCCCACCCGATGATCCGGCCCCCCTGCTCGGCCTCCATGATGCCGAACCCCGAGGCGTCCTCGATGGCGACCGGAAGCGCGGCCACCGAGACGTCCGCGCGCCGTTCCAGGTGGGACGCGATCATCTGCTGCAGGTCCATCCGGTACACGTGGTCGGCGCCGAAGATCGCGACGAGTTGGGGATTCACATCGCGGATCAGGTTGAGGTTCTGGAACACCGCGTCGGCGGTCCCTCGATACCACGACTCGCCCCACCGCATCTGGGGCGGCACGGTGATGATGAAGTGGTCGTCGAGGAGCCCCCCCAATCGCCAGCTGCGGCGGATGTGATCGATGAGCGACTGCGATTTGTACTGGACGAGGATATACAGGGAGTAGATGCCCGAGTTCATGAAGTTGCTGAGCACGAAGTCGGCGATCCGGTACTTGCTCCCGAACGGGACGGCGGGCTTGCCGCGCTCCTTCGTCAAGGGGTAGAGCCGTTCGCCCTTGCCGCCCGCCAGGATGACGCCCAGAACCCGCGGGTGGGTCACGCGGTCACGCCACCCCGGAACGCCTGGGACGCGGCTTCGAGATGCCCCGCGAGATCGGGGAAGCAGAAGTCCTGGGTTTCCTTGCTTTTGAGATACTCCTCCTCATCCCACGACAGGCTGCCCCCGCCCCGGACGCGCCTGGCGAACTCCAGCAGGCGGGTGAAGTCCGCGCTGTGCTCGGCGAACCGGGTCTCGGCGTAGTTGCGCGCCGACCACGTGGTGATGAGGAACTGCCAGTCGGAGGCCTGCAGGAGCAACAGCTCGCGGGCCAGCTGCTCGACGATCCGGCGCACCCGCGGCGTGCGCTGCCACCCGTCGGACGCCACGAGCCCCCAGAGGTCCTCTTCGGCCTGGTAGATCATCTCCCAGGTCCACTCCGTGTCCTTGTTCATCCAGACCCGGTGATCTCCGCCCTCGCCCCAGGACCCTTCGAGGAGCGTGATCGCCTCGCGGGGGGGATGCGCCTCGAGGTAGTGCCCCGCGGTGATCGGCTCGATCCCTTCCGCCTCCAGGCGCGCGAAGACCTGACGCAGCCAGCGCGGTCCTTCGAACCACCAGTGGCCGAAGAGCTCGGTGTCGAACGGGCTGCACAGCATGCCGGCCCCGCCGGCTTCACCGGCGGTCCGGCTGAGGATCGCGCGGACCGTCCCCGCGAAATGCTCGGCGTGCGCCCGCACCCGCTCCTCCGCCCGCTCGGGCTCGTACGGCTGCTTGTCTCCGAGATCGCTCTTGGGGTGCGTGACCCGCCAGAACCGCAGCCCCCCGGGAAAATGCGTCTTGTGAAACTCGAGGTACCATTCGTCCCCGGGGTAGCCGGTGTCCCGGCTCCACACCTGGAGCGTCGTCTCGGGGTCCCGCACAAACGCGGCGGCCTGACCCGCGCCCCCCCGCGACGCGATCAGGTAGGCGGCGTACGGGCTGCGCTCTCTCCGGCTGTAGTAGGGATGCGCCTCCGGTCCCATCATGGTGCGGAGGCTCGGAAAGTAATCGCGGTACGCCGAAATCGCCTGCCCGCCGCGCACGAGGTGCATGTCCGTGAAGAAGTACCCGAGGCCATGCGCCTGCAGGATCTCCTCCACCCCGGGCCGGCGGTAGCGGACCTTGCCGCTGCGCGGGCCCACGGGGGGCGTCCACTCGTATCGAGGACGGTAGGCGGACTCCGGCAGCCAGATCCCGC
>VBAO01000488.1 GCA_005883865.1 Candidatus Segetimicrobium genomatis | reverse complement strand
TACGCGTTCTACGTCGATTTCGACGGCCACGCGAGCGACCCCCGGATCCGGGAGGCGCTCGAGGACCTGCGGGAGCAGACGGCGTTCCTCCGGGTGCTCGGCTCGTACCCCCGCTCGCCTGCCCCTCCTGAGTCGTAAGCCTCCCGGCGAGGTTGCGCGGGGTTATGTCGCGGGAGCCGCGCCTCCGGGCCGGTGTCCGATCCGGCGCACCCGAATCCCGAGTCCCTCTGCTGCTCGGGCGAGCCCACGGTCTAGTGTGGCGATCGGGATGTTTTGGATGGCCGCGGCGGCCAGATGCAATGCGTCTAGCGTTCTCAGCGGCAACTCGAATGCGCCCAGCCAGGTCCTGGCGGCTCGATACGCTTCCCGCTCCAGGGACAGCCGCGTGTAAATCTGACCTTCCAGGTGGGAAATGAACAGCGCCGCGATGCGCTGCGCGTCCTGCCGCTGGAGGTCGCCCATCCGCACCCGGCGGGCCAACGCTGAGAAGAACTCCACTTCAACAAGATCGCTCACAACAGCCTCTGGCGTCCTGCGCAGGAAATCCTGGGCGGCCTGGGTATGGGGCTCGGGGAGATAGTACGCCGCAATCACGCTCGTGTCGACGTAGATCAGAAGCGCTCCTCCTCCCGCGCCTTCCCTACCGTGATGCTCGCCGGTTCGCCCTTGAGGCGGATCGTGGCCCGGAACGCCGTGAGATCCGGCAGCCGCCGCCGCTTCACTGCCGGCGGGACAAGTCGCGCCGCGGCTTTGCCACGCCGGACGATGACGATCTCCTCCCCAGCGGCCACGCGATCCAGGAGGGCTTTCAGATGACTCCTCGCGTTTCGGACGCTCACGGCCTTCACGATGGAGACCTCCCAGAAGGGCGATATGTACATCTTCAGTGTACACGCAACGAGACGGCCAGTCAACCGTTTTGACTTGGCGGTGGCAGTCGAGTACATTGATACCATGCCGGAGGATCGAATTCAGCCCCGCGTCACTCGGGGGCGCCCGCGGATCGGCGTCGCGGGGGGCAGCGATATCCAGCTGAAGAACTACCTGGACGCGGTCGAGGCGGCCGGAGGAGAGGCGGTACCGCTTCTTCCGGGCGCCGAGGGCTCTCCGGAGGCGTCACTGGATGATCTCGACGGGCTCGTGCTGACGGGGGGCAAGGACATCGATCCGGCGCTCTACCGCCAGCGGCTTCGGGACGGATGCGGGGTCGAGATCGATCATCCGCGGGATGCGCTCGAGATTCCCCTGGCCCGGCGGGCGCTCGAGCGCGACCTCCCCATCCTCGGCATCTGCCGCGGCGTCCAGGTGCTGAACCCGAGGACGCGGCGGTGCACGAGGTGATGATCGCCCCCGGCAGCCGGCTCGCGGAGATCCTCGGTGACGGACGGCTCGGGGTGAACACGTTTCACCATCAGGTCATCGACCGCCCGGCTCCCCGGTTCGCGGTCGTGGCCCGGTCGGTAGAGCGCCAGGGGAGCGGGGCGATCGAGGGGGTAGAAGTCCCGGGGCGGACCTTCGCCGTGGGCGTGCAGTGGCATCCGGAGCGGATGTGGCGGCGCGTTCCGGCGTGCGCCCGGCTGTTCTCCGCCCTCGTCGAGGCGGCGTCCCGGAAGCGCGTGGCCCGGAAGCGGGTTGGATAGTCCACCGCTCGTCGAAGTCCGGCGCGGCCCCCGCATCGAGAGCCTCCACCGAGGCGTGGTCGCGGTCGCCGACCGCGCGGGGCGGCTCCGCTATCGGGTCGGGCCCGCGGACCTCGGGACGTTCCTCAGATCTTCCGCCAAGCCGTTTCAGGCGCTCCCTCTGGTCGAATCGGGCGGCGCCGATGCCCTCGGGCTCACCGATGCCGAGCTGGCCGTGACGTGCGGGTCGCACTCCGGGGAGCCCGTCCATCTCGGGACGGTCCGCGCGATCCTCTCGAAGGCCCGCCTCGATGAGCGGGCCCTGCAGTGCGGAGCCCACGCGCCGCTCGACCCCGCAACCGCCGAGGTCTTGATTCGGGACGGCCTCGCCCCCGAGCCCGTCCACAACAACTGCTCGGGCAAGCACGCCGGCATGCTCGCCGCCTGCCGGCACCGCGAGTGGCCGGTGGACACCTATCTCCGGCCGGACCACCCGCTGCAGCTGGAGATCGCCGCGGTGATCGCGGCCTGCTGCGGGACCTCCATCGATGCGATCCCGGTGGGGATCGATGGGTGCGGGGTGCCGACGTTCTCCGCCACGCTCCAGCAGACGGCCCGGGCGTTCGCCGTCCTGGCCGACCCCCACGGCTTCCCCGAGCGCCGCGCCGCGGCGGTCGGGCGCGTCGCGGGCGCGATGCGGCGGCATCCGCCCATGGTGGGAGGCACGGGGCGGCTCAACACCGACCTGCTGGCCCGGTTCGGAGACCGGCTGGTCTGCAAGACCGGCGCCGAGGCGCTCTTCGGGATCGGCCTCCTCGACCGGGGCTGGGGCATGGCGATCAAGATCGAGGACGGCAATCCCCGCGCGCTGGGGGCGATCGCGGTCGAGGCCCTCAGTCAGCTCGGCGTCATCACCGGCGCCGACGCGGAGAGCCTGGCCTCCACGCACCACCCCGTCGTCCGCAACCATCACGGATGGGCCGTCGGCGAGATGCGCCCCGTGTTCCGGCTGGAGAAGGTATCCTGACGCTCTGGCGCGTATTCGTCCCGGGTCGCTCACGGCGGTCAACCAGGAGGTGTTCATGAAGGTCTTCATCTCGGCGGACATGGAAGGCACGGCGGGGGTGACGGACTGGGACCAGGTGATGCCCGACCAGCCCGACTACGCCCGGTTCCGGCGGCTCATGACCGAGGAGGTGAACGCGGCGATCCTCGGCGCGCTCGAGGGGGGCGCGAAGGAGATCGTCGTCAACGATTCCCACAACACGATGCGCAACCTCCTCATCGAGGAACTGCATCCGCTGGCGCAGCTGATCAGCGGAAGCCCCAAGCCCTACAGCATGATGCAGGGGATCGACAACACGTTCGACGCCGTGTTCTTCACCGGGTACCACGCGGCGGCCGGGACCCAGAACGGGATCCTCGACCACACCTACAGCAGCCTCTCGGTGCGGCAGCTCAAGCTGGGGAACCTCGTCGTG
>VBAO01000487.1 GCA_005883865.1 Candidatus Segetimicrobium genomatis | reverse complement strand
CCGTTCCTCCTGGGGCTCGTCGGGATGCTCCAGTGGCTCCCGGTCCTCATGTTTTCCCTCATCGGGGGCGTGCTAGCCGACCGGGTGAGCAAGCGCGGCGTCATCGTGGCCACCCAGACGGTGCAGATGCTGCAGGCGTTCGCGCTGGGGGGCCTCGTGCTGGCGGGAGCGGTCAGGTTCTGGCACGTGGCGATCCTGGCCCTGGCGCTCGGCCTGGCGTCGGCGTTCGACATCCCGGCCCGGCAGGCGTTCATCTTCGAGATGGTCGAGGGCACCGACATGATGAACGCCGTGGCGCTGAACTCGACCATCGTCAACGTCGCCCGGCTCCTCGGCCCTGCGATCGCCGGGGTGGCCATCGCACGGGTCGGGATGGCGTGGGCGTTCCTGGCAAACGGGGCGAGCTTCATCCCGGTCATCGCCGCCCTGCTGCTGATGCGCGTCCGGCCCGCGCAGGTGGTCCACGCGACCACGAGCGTGCTGACCCATCTCCGGGAGGGGGTCGCCTACCTTCTCCGGACTCCCTCGGCCCTCCAGGCGATCGTGCTGCTCGCGGCGCAGAGCGTGTTCGCGATGAACTTCACCCTTCTGTCCTCGGTGCTGGCCAAGGACGTCCTGCGCGCCGGGGCCTCGGGGTTCGGGTTTCTCATGTCTTCGCAGGGTGCCGGAGCCCTCATGGGCGCGATCGCGGTCGCCTCGTTCAGCTACCTCGGGCCGCGCCCGGAGCTGCTCTTCGGCGGCGCGACGGTGCTCGGCGCGGCGGACGTGGTCCTCGGCATGACCCGGCAGTTCCCCACCGCCGCGGCGATGCTGGGAATCGCCGGCGCGAGCATGGTGGTGTTCACCGCGACCGTCAACACGACCCTTCAGATCAACACCCCCGACCGTTTCCGCGGGCGGGTGATGGCGATGTACGCGCTGGTGATGGGGGGACTGACGCCGGTCGGCTCGCTCGTGAGTGGGACGCTCGCGCAGATCTGGGGCGCCCCCGGCGCGTTCCTGGTCGGGGGGGTGATCGGCCTCGCCGCGGTCGGCGCGGTGGCGCGCTGGCGCGTGACCTCCCCTGAGCGGGCGGTTCGCGCCGTCGATTAGTCCGCCTTCGACTCGCCGTCCCGCGGAATCCACACGCGATCCGAGATCCCCGAGGGCCGCCCGCGTGAGGACACAGTGATTGATCGCCTCCATGTGGACGGCGACCACCTTCGTCCCGGGAGCGTATCGCGCCACCTCGATCACATCCTCGGCCGTCATGGTGATCGGCCCGCCCTCGAGGAACTGCGCCGCGCCGGCGTTGACGACCGTCACGGCGGGGGCGTGAAGGCGCAGCGCCTCCTCGACCTCGCGGCACCAGACGGTGTCCCCGGCGATGTAGAGCGTCCGCTCGCCGGGAGCGCGGAGGACGAACCCCGACACCGGGGCCATCCGCCGCCCGACCTCGCCCACCCCATGCCGGCCTCCGGTGCGGTGGACCTCGATCCGCTCCCACCGCAGCAGGTCGGTGATCGGGTGCATGCGGGTGAACCCCAGCCCCCGGAACTTCGCGGCGTCCTCGGGCTGGCCGATGAGCGGGAGATGCTTCGGCACGAGCGCGGCGGCCGCATCATCGAAATGGTTGCGGTGGGTGTGGGTGACCAGGACCGCGTCCACCCCGTCCATCAGCGCGGGACCCGGCTGTGGAAGCGGGACGAGGGGATTCGGCCGCGGGTTCGGGGAGTTCGCGACCGGCGGGTTCGCGCCGACATCGCCGAGCATGGGATCGACCAGAACCGTGACGCCGTGGAAACGCACGGCCAGCGTGGCGTGCCGGACCAGTCGAATCTCGATGTGCGGATCTCCCCCGCGCGCCGCGTCGCCGCCGCTACCGGTACTTGTGGGCCACCACCTTGGGCTGCAGGAAGTTGAGCAGGTACTCCGGCCCTCCGGCTTTGCTGTCGGTCCCCGACATGTTGAAGCCGCCGAACGGATGGCTCCCGACGAGCGCCCCGGTGGATTTCCGGTTGAGGTAGAGATTGCCGCACATGAACTCCCGCCGGGCCAGCGCCAGCTTGTCGGGGTTCAGCGAGTACACCGATCCGGTCAGGCCGTAGGCCGTGGCGTTCGCGATCCGGATGGCGTCTTTGAAATCGCGGGCCGGGATCGCGGCGACGACCGGGCCGAAGATCTCCTCCTGGGCGATCCGGGCGTCGGGCGCCACGTCGATGAACACGGTCGGCGCCACGTAGTGCCCGCCCTCGCGCGCGCGGCCGCCCCCGGCGACAAGCCGCCCTTCGCGCTTCCCGATCTCGATATACTCGAGGACTTTCTGTTCAGCCCGGGCGTTGATCACCGGGCCGGCCGGAAAGTTTTGAGCCGCCGGGCCCACCTCCAACCGGCGCACCCGCTCCGCCACCTGCTCGACCACCTCGCCGTAGACCTTGGGGGTCACGACGAGCCGCGATCCCGCGGAACATTTTTGTCCCTGATAGCCATACCCCGACGCCACGACCCCGGCCACGGCCTCGTCAAGCGCGGCTTCATCATCGACGATGACGGCGTTCTTGCCGCCCATCTCGGCGATGATCCGCTTGAGCCAGATCTGGCCGGGGGGCGTGCGGGCGGCGAGCGCGAACAGCTGGGTGCCGACCTCGCGCGATCCGGTGAACGCGATCATGCGGACCTTGGGGTGGGTCACCAGCCCTTCCCCGACCGTCCCCCCCGGCCCGGCGACGAGGTTCAGCACCCCGGGGGGCAGGCCGGCGTCCGCGAGCGCCTCCGCGATCACGTAGGTCGTCGCCGCCGAGTCGCTGGCCGGCTTCATCACGACGGTGTTGCCGCTCACGATCGCCCCGAACGTCATCCCGGCCGGGATCGCGACCGGAAAGTTCCACGGCGGGATGACCGCGACGACGCCGAGCGGAACGGGTGGCCGGGAGCGTAGCGCAAGATTTCGCGCGCGTAGTACTCGGCGAAGTCGATCGCCTCGGCCACGTCGCCATCGGCTTCCGCCCAGTTCTTCCCCACCTCGAACACCATCCAGGCCGCGGCCTCCAGGCGCCGGCGCCGGAGGTTGTCCGCGGCCCGCATCAGGAGCGCCGCGCGCTCCTCGGCCGGCACCCACCGCCACGACTCGTAGGCCTGGACCGCCGCCTCGACGGCCGCTTCCATCTCGCGCGTCCCGGCCTGGTGGACCACCCCCACCACCTGATCGGCCTGGGAAGGATTCAGCGACCGAAACGTCTCCTCGGCCCGGACGGCCCGGCCGCCGATCAACAGCGGGAACTCGCGGCCGAGTTGCGCGCCGACCGAGCGGAGCGCCGCCTCCATCGCCTGGCGGGACGGGGCCGCCGCGAAGTCGGTGAGCGGCTCGTTGCGAAATTCGGACGGCATCATCATGGCTCGTTCCCCCTTGCGCCGGCCGCGCCCCTCGGATGGGTGGCGCCCCGGCGGCGGCCGCGCCCCGCGGTCATACGAGCGCCGCGATCGCTCTGGCGATCCGATCCAAGCCCTCCTCGATCCTCGGGAGCGCGGTGGCGTATGAGAACCGAAGGAACCCCGGCGCCTCGAACGCCTCGCCGGGCACCACCGCGACGTGGGCCTTCTCGAGCAGGTACTCGGAGAGCGCCGCGGCGGTTTTGGGGACGCCGGGCAGGCCCAGGAGCCCGGTGATGTCCGGGAAGGCGTAGAATGCGCCCCGGGGGATTCCGCACCGGACGCCGGGAAGCGCGTTGAGCCGGGTGACGATGTA
>VBAO01000107.1:10201-12262 GCA_005883865.1 Candidatus Segetimicrobium genomatis | reverse complement strand
CCAAGTAGCCGCGCAGGGTGACGAGGAGGGTTTCGACGGCCAGGGCGTTTCCGGGGTGAGACGTCGGATACAGGGACGAGGCTTTAATGGTCAAGCCCATTTGTTTCACCATCCGGGCCGCCGCCTCTGCCTTGGGAGTCTCTGCTTTGGGTTCCATCGTCGGTATCCCGCGCCTATTTCATGCCCTCTTCCGGACCCAGCCAGACTTGGGCCGCAACGTCGGGGGAAAGGAGAGTTCGCATGGGAGCCAGAAGAAGCGGGCCGAAGCCGAGCGACAGGCGCCAGGGAGGAGACCATGGGCGCACCGTACCGGGCCGACCACGTGGGCAGCCTCTTGAGGCCACCCGACCTGCTGGAGGCGCGCCGGGCCGCCTCCCCAGACCCCGAGCGCCTGCAGGCGATCGAGGACCGGCACATCCTCCGCGTTCTCGCCAGGCAGCAGGAGCTGGGACTCGACGTGTTCACCGACGGCGAGCTCCGCCGCCGCAACTTCATGAGCGACTTCACGGATGCGGTGGAAGGGTTCGACCTCGGGGACGCGGTGGCCCGGTTGTGGGCGGGGGACGCCGCCGGCGCAGCAACGAGCAGGGTGACCGGGGTCGTCACCACCAGGCTCCGCCGGCTCCGCCGCCTGACCACGCACGAACTGACGTTCCTCCGGGCGCACACCCCCGGCGTGATCAAGATAACCCTCCCGAGCGCGACCCAGTTCCCCGCGATCGCCTACAAACGGGGGGTGACCGACAACGTCTATCCAAATCACTCCGCCCTCCTCGGGGACATCGTCGCCATCGTGAAAGCCGAGGTACAGGCGCTGGTCGCAGAAGGCGTGCCGTACATCCAAATCGACGCCCCCCGCTACAGCTACTACGTCGACCCGAAGTGGCGCGACTACATCCGCACCGAGATGGGGTTGGAGCCGGATGCGGCGTTGGACGAAGCGATCCGGGCGGACAACGCCTGTCTGGAAGGCGCCCGCCGCGCGGGGGTGACGCTGGCCATCCACCTCTGCCGCGGCAACAATCGCAGCCACTGGTACGCGGAGGGCGGCTACGATCCGATTGCCGAGAAGCTGTTCAGCACGCTCCCGGTGGACCGCTTCCTGTTGGAGTACGATGACGAGCGCTCCGGCACGTTCGAGCCGCTCCGGTTCGTCCCTCCCGGCAAGACGGTGGTCCTCGGGCTCGTCAGCAGCAAGCGGCCCGAGCTCGAGTCGAAACGCGCGCTGGTCCGCCGGATCGAGGAAGCGGCGCGGTACGTCCCGCTCGAGCACTTGGCGCTCAGCCCCCAGTGCGGCTTCGCCTCCACCATGGAGGGCAACCTCCTCTCCGAGGACGACCAGTGGGCAAAGCTCCGGCTGGTCGTCGAGACGGCGCGGGAGGTGTGGCGGTAAGTGCGCACCCCCGAGGAGGCGCGTTGGATGCGAACCGTGGCCGTCGTGATCGCGCTCGGATCGCTGATCTTCGGCCTGCCGGTCACCCAAAGCGCGGGGGCCCCGGCGGCGGCCGTGAGGCTCGGCGCCGTCGTGCCGCTCACGGGCCGGTATGCGAACGGAGGAGCGCAGGTCAAGGCCGGATACGAGTTCGCCGTGGAAGACATCAACGCGCGGGGCGGGGTGCAGGTGGGGAACCGGCGCGTCCCGTTGGAGGTCACCATCCTGGACGACGAGTCCGACCCCACGAAGACCGTCAGCCGATTGGAAGCGCTTTCCACTCAGGGCTTGGTCGCCCTGCTCGGCGGGTTCGGCAGCGACCTGCACGCCGCCGCCGCGGCGGTCGCCGAGAAGAATCGGGTTCCATACTGCGGCGTCGCGTTCGCGCTCCACGCCATCCACGAACGCGGATTCCGGTTCATCTTCTCGCCCTTCCCAAAGTCCCCTGAGCTTGCGAGCGAGACGTACCGGTTCTTGAACGCGAGCATCTCCGCGGACCAGCGGCCTCGGCGCGTGGCGATTTTCCAGGAGCGGACCGATTGGGGCCGTGAGCTGGGGGACATCTGGACAGCCCGGTCCCGGGAGAACGGCTACCAGATCGTGCTGCGGGCGGAGTATACGCCCCTCTC
>VBAO01000107.1:8992-10069 GCA_005883865.1 Candidatus Segetimicrobium genomatis | reverse complement strand
TGGCACCACGCCCTCCGCTTCCCGGGAGTCGAGGCGCTGAACGGGAAGCATGAACGGCGCTTCGGGAGGCCGGCCGATGTGATCGTCGGTCCCGCGTACGCCTGCGTCCAGATCACGGCGAACGCGATCGAGCGGGCGGGGAAGTTGGACCCGGGAGCCATCCGCGATGCGATGGCCACGACGAGCCTGCAGACGGTCATCGGGCCGGTGCGGTTCCGGCCGGACGGGACCGGGATCGTCCCCACGGTGTTCGTCCAGTGGCAGGCGGGGAAACAGGAGCTGGTGTGGCCGAAGGACCTTGGGGCCGGTCGCGTGGTGTATCCCGCGCCCCGCTGGCGTGACCGCTAGCCCGGGCCCCCTGCTCGACGTTCAAGGTCTCGCGAAGGCGTTTGGCGGCCTGCATGCGGTGGACGATCTCTCTTTCGCGGTGCGGGAACGAGAGATCCTGGGGCTCCTCGGCCCGAACGGATCGGGCAAGACCACCGTCTTCAACCTGATCGCAGGGGCGCTCCCTCCGGACGGCGGGCAGATCTTCTTCTCAGGCCGGCCGATCACGCGATGCGCCCCGAGCCTCCGGGCGTCGCTCGGCATCGCCCGGACGTTCCAACTCGTCCGGACGCTCCTGAACCTCCGCGCGCTGGATAACGTCGTCGTGGCCCGTCTGTACGGGCATGAGCCGGCTCCCTCGGTGCGCCAGGCGCGCTCGGAGGCCCTGAAGGTCCTCGAGCTCGTGGGGCTCGACGGCAAGGCAACCCATCCGGCGGCGCGGCTCACCCTCGCCGAGCGGAAGAAGCTGGAGATCGCCTGTGCCCTCGCCACGCGACCTCGCCTGCTGCTGCTCGACGAACCCGCCGCGGGGCTGAATCTGGAAGAGGTCAACGCGCTCTTCGCGCTGTTCAGCCGGATTCGCGCCGGAGGCATGACGCTGATCATCGTCGAGCACAACATCCGAGCCGTGCGCGCTCTTTGCGATCGCGTCGTGGTCCTGAACTCCGGGAAGAAGATCGCGGAGGGGACACCCGCCCACGCCCTCCGCTTCCCGGGAGTCGAGGCGCTGAACGGGAAGCATGAACGGCG
>VBAO01000107.1:7591-8928 GCA_005883865.1 Candidatus Segetimicrobium genomatis | reverse complement strand
TTGGAGGCCTGTACGGCCTCGCCGCGGTGGGGCTCTCCCTTGTCTTCGGGGTGCTCAAGATGCTGAACGTCGCCCATGGCGAGCTGATCATGCTCGGGGGGTACGTCGGCTTTTGGCTGTTTGCCATCTGGGGGATCGACCCGTTCCTCTCGCTCGCCCCCAGCGCGCTCGCCCTGTTTCTCGCCGGCGGCCTTCTGTACAGGCTGTTGTTCAGCCGCCTCCTCTCCGTTCCAGAGGAGACCAAGCTCAAGAACTCGATCCTCATCGGCTTCGGTCTCGCGTTGGTCCTGCAGACGCTCGCGATCCGGGCCTGGACGGCCGACGAGCGGGTGATCAGCACGTCGTACGCGGGCGCCGTCCTTCCAATTGGTGGCGTGGTCGTACCGCTGGCGCGCCTGGGTGCGCTCGCGGTCGCGTTCCTGACGCTCGGCGGGCTGCACCTGTTCATCCACCGGACCTACCCCGGCAAGGCGATCCGCGCCATCGCGGAGGACGTCGACGCCGCCTACCTGTCAGGAATCCCGGTCCCCGCGGTCTTCCTGACCGCGTTTGGCCTGGGGAGCGCCCTCGCCGGCATCGCGGGAACTCTCGTCGGCATGACCGACGCGGTCAGCCCGGCGATCGGATTGAGCTGGACCCTCAAGGCCCTGATCGTCGTGGTCCTGGGCGGGCTGGGCAGCGTCTTCGGCACGTTTGTGGCGGGGGTCGCCCTCGGCGTCGCCGAGGCCCTGAGCGGCTTCTTCCTGGGCAACGCGTACCGGGAGGTCATGGGGCTGGCGCTCTTCCTCCTCGTGCTCGCCCTCCGACCGCAGGGACTGTTCGTCAGGAGGTGAGGATGGCCCGGGACCTCGCACGGCGCGCCGCCCTCCTGGGCGTGGTCGCGGCGCTTGGGCTGCTCCCCCGGTGGATCGACAACCGGGCGATCCTGACCTGGGCGTTCCTAGTGCTGCTGTACGCGGCCCTGGCCCAGAGCTGGAACCTCCTGGGCGGGTTCGGCGGACAGGTGAATCTCGGGCATGCGGCCTTCTTCGGCCTCGGGGCGCTGGTGACCCGGATGCTGTGGCTCGGGGGCCGCCCCCTCGGGGCCGCGCTCCTCCTGGGAGCCGCGGC
The DNA here is from genome assembly GCA_005883865.1 of Candidatus Segetimicrobium genomatis. Classification (GTDB taxonomy): domain Bacteria; phylum Sysuimicrobiota; class Sysuimicrobiia; order Sysuimicrobiales; family Segetimicrobiaceae; genus Segetimicrobium. Next base: position 7,818 of record VBAO01000107.1, on the reverse strand, counting down.
GGCCACGGGGATGGGCGTGGTCGTCGGGATCCCCTCCCTGCGCCTCCGGGGACCGTATCTTGCGATCGGCACCCTCGCGGTGGCCGAGATTCTCCGCATCACGGTGGGCAACGCCCTTCCGGATGTGTCGTCCCTGCCCGCCGCGTCGCTCGCGACATATGCGCTGGTCCCTCGATACTATCTCGCCCTGCTGCTCGCGGCGCTCGTCACCGCCGCGGCATGGTGGC
>VBAO01000107.1:0-7571 GCA_005883865.1 Candidatus Segetimicrobium genomatis | reverse complement strand
GCGTGAGCGCCTTCCGACATAAGCTTGCGGCCTTCGTCCTCAGCAGCTTCTTCGCGGGGGGGGCGGGTGGGGTCTTCGCTTATTACCACGTCAGCTTCTACCCGACGTTCGCGTTCAGCCCGCTGTGGACGTTTGACCCGTTATTGATCACCTACCTCGGGGGGGTGGGCACGGTCTGGGGTCCCCTGATCGGGGCGGTCCTCTTTCTTTCGGTGCGGGAGGCGCTCGCGCTGCGGCTCGGCGAACTGCACCTGCTGATCTTCGGGGTGCTCTTCATCACGGTGGTGGTCGCGTTGCCGGGGGGAATCATGGAAGCCCTGCGCAACCTCTTCGACCGACCTGCCGGTTTCCATCCCCCGGCCGGCTCCGGTCGGGCCGCGATGCCCTGATCGAGCAGGAGCTGTCCTGGGCCAGGCGTAAATGACCCTTGTGCGGATCGACATCGCCGCCCACATCCTGCCGGCTCGGTACTTCGGCCGGCTTCAGCAGATCCCGGGATTCTACCTGGCCAAGCGGGTCAAGGGAGTCAGATGCCTGTTCGACCTTACCGTCCGGTTCCAGATCATGGACGCCTTCGGCGAGTACCGTCAGGTGCTGTCGCTGGCGGCCCCGCCGATCGACCGCCTCGGACCGCCTGAGGTGACCCCCGACCTTGCCCGCCTGGCCAACGACGAGCTGGCCGACCTCGTGGCCGCGCACCCTGACCGCTTCGCGGGCGCGTTCGCGGGCCTCCCGCTCAACCATGCCGACGCCAGCCTCCGGGAGCTGGACCGGGCGGCCGCTCGATGCCCCTCGGACGCTCGAGGTGATCGAGGAGGCCGTCCGCCGCCGGATGCCGATCTTCCTCCACCCGGCGCGGGGGGCCGACTTCCCCGATTATCCGGCCGAGAAGGAGTCGCTGTACGACCTCTGGCAGATCTTCGGCTGGCCGTACGAGACGACGATCGCCATGGCCCGATTGGTCTTCACCGGCCTCTTCGACCGCCATCCGGACGCGGTGATCATCACCCACCACATGGGCGGCTTGGTCCCGCACTTCGCCGACCGGATCCGGGGTGGGTACGACCAGTTCGGCACCCGGGGGCCGGAACACCAGGTGGAGACGTTTCCTATTCCCCTCGCCCACCCGCCGGCCTGGTACTTCACGCGCTTTTACGCCGATACCGCGCTGTTCGGAGCACCCCACGCCGTCCGGTGCGGCCTGGCCTACTTTCCGGCCGACCGGGTGCTCTTCGGAACCGACACCCCGTTCGACGTCGAAGGAGGGACCCGCTACATCCGCGAGACGATCGCGGCGCTCGACCAGAGCGGCCTCGCCCCGGAGCGCCGCCGGATGGTCGACGAAGGCAATCTCCGGCAGGTGCTGGCCCGCCGCCAAAGCGCGAGAACGTCCCCGTGATGCGCGCACGCGCCGCGCTGGTGCTGTGGCCGGTCCTCGGCCTGCTCGCGCTGGCGGTCCCCGGACGAGCCGCTGCGCCCATCCGGATGGGCTACCTCGGGGTCTCGAGCGATGCCGGGATCTTCATCGCCCTCGACAAGGGATACTTCAAAGAGCAGGGCCTGGACCTCGCGCTCGAGCGGTTTGGGGTCGGCGCGGACCAGATGGCGCTCCTCGGCGCCGGCCGGTTGGATATCGCCAGTGGGGCGCCCAGCCCGACCCTGTTCAACGCCGTCGCGCGCGGGCTGCCGGTGGTCGTGGTCGCGGACAAAGGCTCGCTGCGCAAGGGCTTCGGCTTCAACGTCCTCGTCGTGCGAAAAACGCTCGTGGACGCCGGCCAGTTCAAGACGCTCGGCGACCTCCGTGGCCGGGTGCTGGGCTCGGCGAGCCCCGCGTCCATCGTCAACTTCGAGAACTACCTGGCGCTGAAGAAAGGCGGCCTCACGCCCAGGGACGTCACGGTCGAGTATCTGGAGTTCGTCGATCAGCCGGCGGCGATGGCCAACGGAAAGATCGACGCCGCCGTGATGGTGGAGCCATTTGCCACGGCTGCCGAGTCACGGGGGATCGGGAAAATCGTCCTGACCCTGGACCAGCTCCTCCCGAACTTCCAGACCGCGGTGATCTACTACAATACCCAATGGGCCCGCGGGCATCCCGAGGATGCGCGGCGCTGGATGATCGCGTACGTGAGAGCGCTCCGCTACTACAACGGCGCGCTCAGGCACCGCGAGGTGCGGGACGACGTCATCTCGATCATGACCGCCCACACCCCGATCAAGGACCGCGCCGTGTGGGACAGGATGGTCTGGCCCGGCCTGCACCCCGACGGCGCCGTTACCGTGCGCACCATCCTCGACTATGAGCGCTGGCTCCTGAACGAGCATCAGATTGGCGAGTTCGTCACCCAGCCACGGTTCGTCGACCTTTCCTACGTAGAACACGCGGTCTCCGTGCTCGGCCCGCTCCACCCGTAACCCGGCGGTCAGGACCCGGGAGGGTCGACGCGGTACGCCCGCGCCAGGTCGGCGGGCATGATGTGCGAGGGCTCTTTCGTATAGATCGCCCGGGTCCTCTCGAGGGCCCGGGCCACCAGACCGGAGCAGATCATCTGGCCGTCGAATCCAAAGCTGAATCGCGTCCCGGTCAATAGCGACAGAGCAATGCTCGCAATGGTGAGGACTCCATATCGCTCGCCGAGACACGCCCGGGCGAAAGCGACCATCTCATCGCGGTCCTCCGGCGACGCCTTGATCCGGACGATCGTGTACTCGCGGGGAGCGTACTTCGAGATGTTTTGCTGAACGACCCCGGGTGAAGGCCCCAACGCCTCGATGATTTCCCCGCCGGAGCCCACGATGAGCGCCGCGTGATTCCAATACGCGTACGTCCGATTCTTCCCCCGGAACCTCAGCGCCTGGCCCACCCTGATCAGCTGACTGGTCCAGTGGCTTCCGTGGGTCAGGATGAAGTCTCCCGGCCGCAGGTCGCCCGCCGGGGAAGACCCGCGCACATGCCGGATGCCTTCGACCTCTGCCATTTCCTTGACCATGAGGCACCCCCATCCTGCCGACGCTCACCGCACGGGCATCACCCAGGAGATCAGGAAGTAGAGTAAGAGAGCGAGGAGGCCGACCGGCGAGGCCACGATGGCGATCAGGTGCCCGAGCGCGATCACCGGCGAGAACGACGTCCCAAAGAGGTCGACCGTGTACCGGGTCCAGGGGCCGATGGCCGGGTCGAATCCAAACGCGTCGATGATCTTTCCGATATGCGCGTCGCTCTGCCCGATCATATCGAGAAACGGCCCGAAAATAGTCAAGACCAGCGAGACGGCGGCGAGGCATATGAGGTATCCGATGACGCGAGTCACGTTGACCACCAACTTCGGAGGGGCGCCCGGGCCCCTGATCTACGGTATGCCCTGCAGCCTTCGGTTGCAGACGAACAGGCCCGACGAGGACCAGATGTCCAAGATATATGAAGGGGTGGGTATCTATTCAGGTGATGGATCCCACGCGGCGGTCTCGTCTTCGAAGGCCGGCTCCCGTCCTCCGAGAGGGTCATTCGGGGAAGACAGAGTACTTCGGGCCGATACTGGGGGCGCCGCGGGGTGCCGCACCATGACGGGTTTCATCGCCTCCATGCTCTCCATTGCGAACGCCACCGGGGGCCGCTCGATGACGGATTTCGGCTGGTATGAGTGGGGAAGAATCGCCTCGATTCTCTCCGTGCTCGTCGCGCTCATCCCGACCGTGCTCCGCTTTCGTGCGGCAATAGCGAGGATGCAGGACCTGATTACCGAGGTCGCCGGCGTCCTCCTCCTCCTTGGCGGGGTGGTATTGTATTCGGAGATTGTGCCAAAGTGGTTGCAGTTTCAGGTGCAAATGGCCCGGCTGGGGCAGGACGTCGACAACGTCCCCATGTTCTTTTTCGGGTCGATCGGGTTGATGTTGCTGGGAGGGATGCTGACGCTGTTTGGCCTTGTGGGACGAATAACGGCAAGCATCAAGAAGAAGTAGCCACGTTTTCCGCCAGATTGTAGGAAGTTTTTCCCGCGATTTTCGGCTCAACACCCTAAGGTACTTACCGGATGCGCCTCCCGGGTGGTATCATTTTAACCGGATGAGCGAATCTGAGCGAGAAGGGTCTCCGGCGGACCGGACGATCGTCATCGAAGGGCCCTTTCAAACGGCCCAGGAGCGCGATGACCTTTGGGCCCGGGCGACAATCAAGGCGGAAGGACGCCAGTACCGCGTGGCGGTGCTGATCCCGGGGCCATCAGACTTCCACCATTTCTTCGGGATGCCGGACGAGGAGCGCGAAGAGGCGAGGGTGTGGTTCGCCCTCGTCGACCTTGCCAAGCGCTCCACGAGCGGATTCGGACAGGCCACAGACGGGTCTCCGGCGGAGGTCACGGTCCGGATCCCCCAGGCTCCACCGTTGCGTCGATGGGTGATCGAGGATGTTCTGGACTATGTCCACGAGCAGCTGCGCGAGTATGTGGTCGAGCGAAAAGGACCGACCTGGCAGGCTCGGCCGGCGACCATCCGCCCCCAGGTCCGGCAACCGCGGTTGTCGGCGCGGCCGCCCGTACCGGGGGCGTCGAGGAACGCGGACCGCGACCGGAAGCCCGCGCGCCCGATGATCATCACCTTCGACCCCGAGGGCGACCCGCAGCCACCTCCGAAGCCGGGGCCAAAGAAAGGCGGCAAGAAAACGCTCTTGGACTCGCTAACGGAGGTCATCAAGAACGTAGGGCGCGGGTGAGTGTACGGCTGCCCCATCGGCGCTACGCCGGCTCTCGGACCATGAGGACCTCTCGGAGGGTCGGGTTCGAGGGGAGCGGCTGGGTACGGTCGGTCTCCACAAACCCGTTCCGAACGTAGAGGGATTTCGCCGGACGACTAGTGTCGGTCACCCACAGCTCAATGCGCCTGGCCCCACACCCGCGTGCCCACCGGACCACCGCGTCCACCAAGGCCGTCCCGATGCCCGACCGGCGACGGGTCGGATCGACCCACATGGACACGAGATGCGCGGCCCCGGGCCGCTCCCGGGTCAGGAGACTCCCGACCATCCCGCACCAGCGCCCGTTCTCCTCCGCGACAAATCTGGCGTGCGTTTCGCCGACGGCGGCTTCCTGCGCCAGCCGGTCCCAATATTCCTGAGGATGCGCGAGCGTCTCCGCAACCGTGGAGCCAAACGCGGTCGGGGCGTCGGCCAGAGCCCTCAGACGAATCGCGCGAAGGTGAGGCCCCTCATGGGCGCGGATGCGCCGGACGACCAAAGCAGGCGTGCCCGCGTTGGGGGCCGACTCGCGGCGCCCTAGGTCCAATCACGCAACTCAGCGCTCCCCACTTCGCTCCGCACGAGGGGCGCTATCCCGGGAAACCGCTCCCCCACCTTCGCACGCTCCGCCCACTGGGGCCATACTGCGAGAAAGGCGTCGACCACCCGAGGATCGAATTGCGTGGCGCTGCAGCGCCGGATCTCCTCAACGGCCTCCTGGGCGGGCCGGGCCGCTCGATAGGGCCGCGGCGTGGTCAGCGCCTCGTAGGCGTCCGCCACGGCGACCACCCGGGCCAGGAGCGGGATCTCCTCGCCCGCCAACCCATCAGGGTATCCGGTGCCGTCCCAGCGTTCGTGGCTGTGACGCACCGCCAGCTTGACCCCTTCCGGGATCGGGACAGGCCGCAGGATATCATACCCGACGACCGAATGGTGTTGAACGGCGATCCACTCCCGTTTGGTCAATGGTCCCGGTTTGGTCAAGATGGAGTCGGGGACCCCGATTTTCCCCAAGTCATGCAGGAACCCCGCGGCTTCCGCCTCCCGGATCCCTTCCGCGTTCAGCTTCATTGCCCTCGCGATATCCGCGGCGTACTCGGCCACGCACGACGAGTGGTTCCCTGTGGCGAGGTCTCTCGCGTCGACGGCGTTCGCCAGAGAGCGTATCGTGCCCACGAGCGCCTCCCGAAGATTCGCCTGCTGGCGTTCGAGATCGCGAGAAGCGCGATGCACAATCGAAAACAGTGTTCCATACAGGACGACGATGCCGAGCACCACGCTCATCCACACCGATCGGCGGAGTTGGGCGATCGCGGGGCCCAGATCGGACAGGGTAGAAACGACATCGTAGACGGCCACGGGACCGGCAGAGCCCTTCACCATCACCGGAATGAAGACCTCAAGGCGTTGAGGCGTCGCCGGCGTTCCGGGGGTCTTGCCGAGCCGCTCCCACGTGACCCGGCCCTCGATGGCTTGCGTGAGGGCGGGAGAGGTCGGAAACGAGCCGCCCTCGGGCTGTGGGATGCTGGAATACAGCACCCGGCCCTCCGGGGTCCAGACCGTGGCGCTTTGAATCCCGGCCCGGCCCACGACGGTGCGCAGGGCGAACTCGAACTGGACCCTCAGGTGCTTGGGGCTCAGGCGAAAGTCCTCAGGCGTCAGACGCGGGGCGAGGAATTCGGCGACGTAGAACGCGATCGCCTGGGCGCGCGCGCGATAGGCATACCCCTCGACGACGTGCGCCGCCGTCGTCCCGAAGAGCAGACCCACCGCGACCGTCGCTGTGATGCTCACGACAGCGAACCGGCGGAGCAACGTGACGCCCGACAGCGCAGAGGCAGCCGCCCCAAGTTGTTTTCGAATGCCGCACCTCGGTCGCGTACTGGCCGGATCGATAGATATGGGTGCCACAATTCGGCGCGCTTAAGACGGCCGGCGACCGGCGCGCGAGGAATGCCGTCACCGCGCCCCCGGGCGGACCACACGCATCAGGGCCGGTTGGCGCCGAGGATCTCGACGTGCGTAATCTTCACCGGATCACGCGGCCGGTCGCCGGCATTGGGGTCGCGCGGCATGCGCGCGATCCGCTTGACCAGCTCCACGGAATCGCCATCGCATTGACCGAAGATGGTATAGCCGGTGCCCTTGGGCACAAGGCGGTACCCGCGCTGACATCCACCCTCGTCGAGACAGGGGTTCAGGTCGGGTTGGGGACCTTCCGTAATGAAGAACTGTGACCCGTTGGTGTTCGGGCCGGCATTCGCCATCGCGAGGCGCCCGGGACGGTCGAAGAGGAGATCGGGATGCAGTTCATCGTCAAATTTGTAGCCCGGCCCTCCCGTGCCGGTCCCCAGGGGATCGCCCCCCTGGATCATGAACCCCGGGATGACGCGATGGAAGATCACCCCGTCATAGAATGGGCGGTTGTGCTCGATCTTGCGGGTGCGGGGATTGGTCCAGTCTTTTTTCCCCGTGGCCAGGCCGACGAAATTGGCGACCGTGTGGGGAGCCTTGTCGGGGAAGAGTTCGCATTTCAGATCGCCCGCGGTGGTGTGGATGACGGCCAGGAGGCGGCCGGCGCCTTTGGCGGTCGCCGCGGCAGCACTGTCAGATGCCATGAACGGCAACACCACGATGACCGCGACGCAGCATGCCCAACGCCACTTCGTCCCATTCCCGCTTCTCATTGAAGCCCCCTCCGCTGCGGGTGTTCATTCCGAGATCTCTACGATCTTGCGCCGGCCGGCCTGTCCCCGTATGATCCGCACCCTGGACCGCGGCACGTGGAAGTATTCCGCCAGGAGCTCAACGACCGCCTTGTTGGCCAATCCTTCGCGGGGTG
>VBAO01000490.1 GCA_005883865.1 Candidatus Segetimicrobium genomatis | reverse complement strand
GTTCCGGTTCACCGCACGGGCGGCCCGGTAATGTATGGCAGCGCGATGATCGCGCACCCCGGCGTCCCGCATCTGCCTCGAGATACGGAGCCGGGTCGTTCACCGCATCCAATCCGTCCGGGACGATGCGGTGTATTGGGATGTGTAGACAGAGAATCAAAATCCTGAAAGAAAGGAGGAACGACAATGCGTACGATGATCGCGCTGCTGGTGCTGGGGACGTCGCTCGCGCTCACGGGGAGCGCGGCGTTTGCCGAAGGGTCCGGTGAGACGCCGGCGCCCCGCCAGGTGATGCCCGCGCAGTCCACAGACTTTTCGGTCAGCATGGGGCTCAGCAACTCGTCTGGAGATCCGCGGCCAGCGTTTGCGTCCGAGAGCCATCAGCAGTAGCAACGACGAAGCGTGCCCGCCGTCTCGGTCAAGCTCGAGGCGGCGGCGCGCTTTTTCTTTGTATCAAATAGCACCCGCATCTAACTGCACAGGATAGTTGCGATCGAGGGCGGCCTTACGGGACTTCCCTTAGCACGGGGGGGGAGCCCGTCCGGACAAATAGGGCCCCGTGACGAGCGGGGCAAGGAGAAAGGGAGGAAACAGAGATGAGCAAGATCGGAGCAAGATTCGCGGCAGTCGCGTCCGGGTTGGCCCTCGCGGTCGTGCTTGGGCCGGCGTTGGGCGGTGCGGTCCAGGTGGCAAGCTTCGGCGGAACCGGGACGCTGGTGGCCGATGAGGACCACGGTGACCGGGACCGGGATCGTGATCATGATCGTGGCCGTGGGAACGAGGCTCAGGTCATAAGCATCGACGGAACCCAGATGCTGGTCGCCGATGAGGACCACGGTGACCGTGATCGGGACCGTGGGAATGAAGGACACGACCGAGAGCACGCGGCGTAAGGAAAGCGGCAAGTAACGAGACCCGGCGGGGGGGGCGAACGGCGCCCTCCCCGCCGAAGGTATTGCCCGTCTCGGGGCGGATCGGTCCAGAGGAATAGAGAACCGGAAGCTGGGGATCCCCGCTCCATTACTCCGCAGGCGTGTGCAGGGTCCGGGCCGAAGACGAGCCCATGGCTGAGTTCGTCGCGTCTCGCCGCGTCGGGGATGCCACGGTCACCGTCATCTCGGAGGGCTCGCTCTGGTGGGCGCCCCGGTTCCAGATCTCGGAGGAGGATCGCCGCCGCGCCATGCCGGAAGCCGGCGCCGACGGCAGGATCGAGTTGGGCCTGAACCTCGTCCATCTCCGGACCCGAGACGCCTCGATCCTGGTCGATCCGGGATGCGACGATCCCGCGTCCTCGTGGCAGGGGCATTTTGCCGAAAAGTTCCCGGGCGTCAGGCGTTCGCCCGGCCTCGAGGCGGCGCTGGCCGGCGTCGGCGTCAGGCCCGAGGCGATCTCGCATGTGGTGATCACCCACGCGCACGGCGATCACTTCGCCGGGGTGGCCGTCGACCGGGGCGGGGCGTTCGCCCTGCGCTTTCCGCACGCCCGCCACATGATCGGCCGCGGCGACTGGGCTGAGAATCCCGCCCGCCGCGAGCCCAGCTCCGATCTTGCCATGCGCCTCGGGCTGGCCGACCGGCTCGGCCTGCTCTCCGTGGTGGATGGAGACTATGAGGTCGCACCGGGGGTGACGATGATCCCTGCCCCCGGGGAGACGCCCGGCCACGGGATCGTCCGTCTCCGGTCGGCAAACGAGAGCTTCTACTATCTCGGGGATCTGTTCCATCACCCGTGCGAGGTCGAGCACGTCGATTGGTTTCCGCCCGGCCGCAACCCCGCGGCGCTACGCGCATCGCGCGAACGCCTCATCGCCGACGCGGTGCTGCACAGCGCGACCCTCGTCT
>VBAO01000489.1 GCA_005883865.1 Candidatus Segetimicrobium genomatis | reverse complement strand
GCATGTTCGCAGACGGGTGGGGATGATTTTCCAACACTTCAATCTCTTCCCGCACCTGACAGCGCGACAGAACGTTGAACTCGCGCCGCGCCGCGTCCTGGGTCTTCCCGCCGCGGAATGTCGCCGCCGCGCCGAGCTCCTGTTATCTCGCGTGGGGCTGGAAGAATTTGTCGGGCGATACCCTGGTCAGCTGTCCGGCGGCCAGCAACAACGCGTCGCGATCGCTCGGGCGCTTGCCATGGAACCCAGCGTCATGCTCTTTGACGAACCGACGTCGGCGCTGGACCCCGAAACGGTGGGTGAAGTGTTAAACGTGATGAAGGAGCTCGCCTCAGGCGGGATGACCATGGTCGTCGTCACACACGAAGTGAACTTTGCACGCGAGGTAGGAAGCCGTATCCTGTTCATGGATAAGGGGGTCATCGTGGAGGAAGGAACTCCCCAGGAACTCTTGCTCCATCCCCGCCACCTGCGCACCCAACAGTTCCTGCAGGCTGTGCTTTGATCGGACACAGCGTCGAATGTCTTACCTCACCAAGAGTGTGCGGTGGTCGGGGAGGAGGGATTTGAACCCTCGGCCTCAGCGTCCCGAACGCTGCGCGCTAGCCAAGCTGCGCCACTCCCCGCGCGAAGCCATTGTAACATAGCGAGTACTCCACAGGTGAGAGGAACTCACGCTCCTCCCAGCAGAATCAGGGATACAGACCCACCTGCCGGGAGCCCTCGTGGGTCCTCCTCCGGCCATGGAGCAGACGCACCTCCTTGCGAACCTGAGCCTCCTCCTGTTGGCCGCCCTGGGTGGGGGGACGGTCGCTTACCTTCTGCGCCAACCGCTCATCGTCGGGTACATTCTCGGTGGGATCCTGGTCAGCCCCTTTACCCCGGGCCCACGGGTGTCCAATCCGCAGGCCTTCGAGACGTTCGCCGATATTGGCGTCGTGCTCTTGATGTTTTCGATCGGCGTCGAGTTCTCGCTTCAGGAATTGCTCAGGGTTCGGAAGGTGGCGGTGGTCGGGGGCCCCGCGGCTATCATCTTCATCATCCTTGTGGTGTTCCTAGTGGGATGGCTCCTGGGATGGCCCGTGTCGCAGCGGCTCGTCATCGGGGCCACCATCAGTGTGTGCAGCACGATGGTGCTGCTGAAATTCCTTCAAGACCGGGGAGATCTAGACTCGCCCCACGGTCGCATCGCTGTGGGGATCGCGCTCGTGGGAGATCTCGCGGTCGTCGCGATGATTGTGCTGCTCCCGACGCTCAATCCGACGGCCGGGAACCATCTCGTCCTCCTTCTCCAGGCGCTCCTCAAGGGGGTCCTCATCCTCGGCCCATTCTTCTTCCTCGCCCGGCAGGTTGCTCGTGTTGGTGATGATGGTGTTGGCGATTGGCACCGCGGTCCTCACCCGCGCGGCCGGTCTTTCTATCGCGCTCGGGGCCTTTCTGGCGGGATTGCTCGTCAACGAATCGGAGTCGGGTCACGAGATCCTGACGAGGGTTCTCCCCATTCGGGATATCTTCGTGGCGATATTCTTCGCGTCGATTGGTCTGCTCGTTCAACCGGCGTCTCTCGCGTCGCAGATTCCCACGATCCTGGTCTTGGTGCTGCTCATCGTCGTCGGAAACTTTGGGATTTGGTATGGCGTCGTGCGCGCCGCCGGATATGCGGCTGAGACTGCGGGATTGGCCGCCTTGGGCTTGACTCAGATCGGGGAGTTTTCCTATGTCGTGGCGGGAGTAGGCCTCAGCGAAGGGCTGATCGCTGCGCCGGTCCAGCAGGGAATCCTCGCCACTTCACTGATCACGATCGTCGTGAACGCGCTCCTCTTTCGCCGCATGCCGAATTGGC
>VBAO01000486.1:1301-3100 GCA_005883865.1 Candidatus Segetimicrobium genomatis | reverse complement strand
AAGGGGGGTGGAATGATGTTCCGTCGCGTGACAACTTTTGTGTGCCTAGGCCTTCTGTCTACAGTGATCATCACGACGTTGGCGACAGAGACACGCCCGATCGGCGCACAATCTCAACTGGATATCTATCAGGCAACGCTGGTGGAGCCCAACCAAAAGACCCCGGAAGTCTCAACCGCCGAGCTCCAGAAGGTCCTGACGGACCACAGCGCTACGGTGTTCGATTCCCGGCCGTTCAAAGAGTACGCCGTCAGCCATGTGCCTGGGGCGCTCAACGTGGCGCCCAAGCCGGGGGTTCCCATGTCCCAGTATGTTTCGGACGTAAACGAAATCGCGCGTCTTCTGAACGGGAACAAAGCCGCGCCCATCGTGCTGTATTGCAACGGGCCCTTCTGCGGAAAGAGCAAGCGCCTGGCCGCCGAGCTGCTGGCCGCGGGCTTCACCAACGTCCGGCGGTATCAGCTTGGCATCCCCACCTGGCGCGCCCTCGTCGGCCTCACGGAGATCGAGCTTGAGGGTGTCATGTACGTGCACAGGAGTGATAAAACCGCCGTGTTCATCGACGCCCGCCCTGCGGACGAGTTTCGTGCCGGGACGATCCCGGGCGCGAGGAACCTCCAGGCCGATGAAGTGGAGAAAGCGAAGGATGACGGCCGTTTGCCGGCCGAGGATCACAACACGCGCATCATCGTGTTTGGGCGCGACAGCCTCCAGGCCCGGGCGGTCGCCGCGGAAATCGCAAAGAACGCCTTCCACAATGTCGCCTACTTTGTCGGCGCGTATGGCCCTTTGGCCACGGTGGTGCGTTGAGGGGACAAAAGGCGGGGAGGGACTTGGTTGACATACGGCGGGGAGGGGGTTAGGATAAATGTGACGGCAAATACGTCTTCTCCGAAAAAACGTCATAAATCGGGAGCCCCGTCATGGATCAGGCTCTACGCCCCCAGGAGCCCCAGGACGACCCCGAACAACTCGCCCGGTTCGAGCAGCGGATCCAGTCGGGCGACCAGATCGAGGCGGGCGAGTGGATGCCGGAAGCCTACCGGTTCGAGGCCATCCGGCTGATCCAGATGCACGCCAACTCGGAGATCATGGGGGCGCTCCCCGAGCGGGAGTGGATCCCGCGCGCGCCGACCCTGGCCCGCAAGCTGGCCCTCACCGCCAAGGTGCAGGACGAAGTCGGGCACGCGATGCTGTTGTACCGGGTGGCGGAGACGCTCGGCCGATCCCGCGACGAGATGTTCGCCGAGCTGGTCGAGGGCCGGGCCCGGTTCCACAACGTGTTCCACTACCCCGCGGAGACGTGGGCGGACGTGGCCATTATCCAGGTCTTCGTCGACGGCGCCGCGATGCAGACGCAGGGCGCCCTGCGGTCCTGCTCGTATGCGCCGTACGCCCGGGTGCTCAAGCGGATCTGCTACGAGGAGGACTTCCACATCCAGCTGGGGCTGGACGTGTGGCGGTCGCTCGCCGAAGGCACGCCGCGCCAGCGGGCGATGCTGCAGGACGCGCTCAACCGGTGGTGGACGCCGCTCATCCACTTCTTCGGCATGCCCGACAAGGTGTCGCCGCACACCGAACGGATGCTGGCCTGGCGGATCAAGGTCAAGTCGAACGAGGAACTCCGCCAGCAGTTCCTCCGCCGGTTCGTCCCGATCATCCTCGAGTACGGCCTCGTGGTGCCCGACCCCGGCCTCCGGTGGGTGGAGGGCGAGCAGCGGTACGTCTACACCGAGCCGGACTGGGAGGAGCTCAAGCGCGTCGGGCGCAACAACGGCCCGAAGAGCGCGGAGCGGCTC
>VBAO01000486.1:0-1293 GCA_005883865.1 Candidatus Segetimicrobium genomatis | reverse complement strand
ACCGTGGGCGCGGAGGCCTGGGAGCGGCGCCTCGACACCCCCCCTGACGTCTGGGCCGTGTTCCTCCAGGCGCGCAAGCGCGATCCGCACGTCCACGTCGGCGACGTGCACGCGCCGGACGCGGAGATGGCGCTCGTGCTCGCCAAGGAGAACTATGCCCGCCGCGACCCGTGCGTGACCCTCTGGGTCGTGCGCGCGGCGGAGATCCACACGACCACCCAAGACGCCGCCGAGATGTTCGAGCCCGCGATCGACAAGAGCTACCGCTTCGGCGGATCCTACCGGCGGCAGCAGCAGGTGTACAGGAGCGCGTGGCGCCTGTCGCACCGCGACGAGGACCAGTAGGGATGGCCGGCGCCCTCGCCGCGATCGCCGATGCCTCGACCCGGGCGGGGTTCCGGGAGTGGCTGCTGCGGGTCGCCGACGACGAGTTGATCATCGGCCACCGCCACTCCGAATGGACGGGCTTCGGCCCCGACATCGAGAGCGACGTGGCGTTCAGTTCGATCGCGCAGGAGGAGGTCGGGCACGCGCGGGCGTTCTACGCGCAGATCACGGCCGGCGAGGGGGATGACGAGGACCACCTGGCGTTCGCGCGCCTCCCCGGAGAGTACCGCCACGCGGTCCTCGTCGAGCGCGAGAACGGGGGATGGGAGTGGAGCATCGTGCGCCTCGTCCTCTACGAGCGGTTCGATGCCGAGCGGCTCGGGCTCCTCGCGGCGTCCGCGCAGGACCCCTTCGCGGGCCTGGCGCGGACGCTGCTCCGCGAGGAACGGTACCACACCCTGTTCGCCGAGGCGTGGCTGACCCGTCTGGCCCGGGGCGGCGGCGACGGGCGCGCGCGGGTGCAGGCGGCGCTCGATGCCGCCTGGCCCGATGCCCTCGGGCTGTTCGAGGACACCGATGTGGACGCGCGGCTCGCCGCGGCGGGGATCCTTCAGGGATCGCCCGACGCCCTCCGGACGGCCTGGGCGGCGGCGGTCCGCCCGGTCCTCGAGTCGAGCGGCCTGCGCATCCCGTCGACGCCCGCGCGCACCGGCGGCCGGCGGGGACAGCATACCCCAGAGTTCGACCGGCTCCATGCGCAGATGACCGAGGTCTGGCGGTCCGAGCCGGGGGCCCGCTGGTGACCGCGACGGCGGCCCTGCTGGCCGAGGTCTGGGGCATCCTCGAGACGGTAGAGGATCCCGAGCTGCCGATTGCGATTACCGACCTCGGATTGGTGAGGACCGTCCAGGTGGCGGACGGCCGGGTCTCGGTGCGGCTCGTGCCGACCTGGACCGGGTGTCCGGC
>VBAO01000485.1 GCA_005883865.1 Candidatus Segetimicrobium genomatis | reverse complement strand
AGAACCGTGGACGCTCGACCGGATGACCCCACGGGGACGGGCGCGCCTGGCCGCGCACGGGCTCGCCGTGCCCCGGTGCCGGTTCAGCGAGCCGCCCGCGTGCCCCACGTGCGGATCCCACGATGTGGCGCTGGACAGCCTGTTCGGGCCGACATTGTGCCGGGCCACCTACGTGTGCCGGGCCTGTCGCAACCCCTTCGAGCGGTTCAAGCCGCCCGCCGACATCGCCCCGAGCAGGGAGTAGGGGATCCCGCCGGGGCGGGGACGATCGAGGCGCCCCGCTTGGCGATCGGGTGAAAGGTCTCGAGGATCCTGGAGA
>VBAO01000484.1 GCA_005883865.1 Candidatus Segetimicrobium genomatis | reverse complement strand
GAGCATGCGCGAGAGCGGATGTCGTTCATTGGCGCTCACAAATTGCGGTAGGAATGCGAAAAAGAACATCGACAGCTTCGGATTGAGGAGGTTGATCAGGATAGCGGAGATGATCACCTGGGTGGCCGAGCGGGCGCCGACCTCCTTTTCCACCCTGAGCGCGCCCCGCTCCCGCAGGGCGGTCCAAGCCATGTAGAGGAGATAGGCCACGCCCAGATATTTGAGAGTCTGAAATGCGAGCGCGCTCGTATGCAAGAGCGCTGCGAGGCCCATGATCGCCGCGGCCATGTGCGGGACGATGCCGAGCGTGCAGCCGAAGGCGGCGACGACGCTGGCGCGAGAGCCACGCGAGAGCCCGGCTGCCAGCGTGTAGAGAACGCCGGTGCCGGGCGAAACGACAACGATCAACGACGTGACCAGAAAATCGATGCTCACGGCGGCCCTCATACCGGGAACTCATCGTCAGTGTGCACGTGCACACCGAGTGGGGGGCGGTGCAGGTTTTGAACCTGCGGCCTCACCGCCCGCATCCCTTCCAGACGATGAGGATGAACTCCTCGGAACCGCTTGAAAGATAAAGGTGACCGGCGGTTTGGAACGGCGATATTATTCCGCCAAATGTCCTGCTCGGGACACCTGCACTCATTTTGCACTTACTGGCTGATTGGGTAAGATAGTGCAGAGGAGGAAACCCGGATTTCCGATGTGACGACGGAACGGAAGCTGTGGCGATGAGTCGAACGTCTTGATCTGTGCGGGTTTGAGCGCGATGGCGACGTATCGGAGGTCCGCATCCTATGGTGAAGCACAAAACCAGCCCTTTCAGCTCTCGTTTTACCCCGGGCTCCGCATCGAGTTCCAAGGCTCGCGCGTCACCTCCGACGGCGGGCTCATCCTCGTGCGCGAACTGGACGAGCGATTGGGCGTCTGCGACCTGATCGCGCAATACATCACCGATCCGCGGGGCAAGAACACGCGGTTCCCACTCACCGATATGGTCCGGCAATCGCGTCTACCACCGTTTGGCGGGCTATGAGGACGTGAACGATGCGGAGCGCCTCTGCCACGATCTGACATTCCGGCTGATCGGGTCGGAGCAGATCTGGGGGCGTGGAGCTGCTCTGACGTCTCGCGTGCACTCGCTCGGGACGGAGCTGTTGACCCAAGGCGAGAACCTCCGGGAGCCTCGGAAGGGCGGAACGAGCTTTCGGGGGGCCGCCGGGCACACTCTTTCCCCGAAGCGGCAGTTAGATTTCTTCAACGGGAGGTGTTCAGGAACCCATAGTGGAAATTCCGGTTTCACCGTCTCCTGCGCGCGCCCCGATTCGTGGAGTCAATGAGGTGAGTCGCCGTGGATGAGCAACGAGCCACCTCCCTGCTACTCCTCGCCGAGGAGGCCGAGGGCGAATCGAGAGGCCCAAACGAGACCGCTTGGCTTAACCGCGTCGAAGGTGAACATGAACCGCTGTTGGGCGCGCTCTCCTGGTTTCTTGAGCGTCGTGATCTCGAGAAAGCCTTGAGGTTGGGGGCAGCACTATATTTCTTTTGGCACACTCGCGGA
>VBAO01000483.1 GCA_005883865.1 Candidatus Segetimicrobium genomatis | reverse complement strand
AAGATCGCGCGTGAGTTGGGAGACAAGCGATCAGAAGGAGCCGCAATCCACTGCATGGCAGCGTTGGCTCGACTCGAGGGGGATGAGGAGCGAGCGACTTCGCTCTACATGGAAAGCCTCACATTGCGCCAGGAACTCGGCGACCGACAGGGAGTGGCAATGGAACAGCTCAACCTGGGGTTCATGGCTTTCCATAAGGGTGACGACGATTCGGCCGGGAGACTATTCGCGGAGAGTCTGCGATCGTCTCACGAGCGGGGAGATAAATATATCATGCCGCCTAATCTGGTCGGCTTGGCAGGGATAGCCATGAAGTCTGGGGATCCGGCCCGCGCCGCGCGTCTTCTGGGCTCAGCCGATGCTTGTCTCGAAAGCGCGGGATTAGTGTTAGATCCGGATGACGCCCTTGAGTATGATCGCATCGCCGGCGCCGTCCGCGACAAGCTGGGCAGTGACGCAATGAAAGTCATGTTGAATGAAGGTCGTGCGATGAAGATTGACCATGCAATCGGATATGCACTCGAGGCGATGGGCAAAACATAGCGGGCGGAGCGCTAGGCAGGCCAATTCACGAGACGACACTTTTGCCGACGCTCTCGTGACAGCCCCCGGTTACTCTACTCGACACTTCCGCAGATATTGTCGGTAGTCATCCGAGGCTTTATCAAGAGGCGCGAGGATCGTCTTGGATTCGCCCGGGTGACGAGATCGAGTGGCTCGTCTCGGGGGACATGATTCAGGTCGGCTCCCCTGGAAAGAGATCACGGCTGGAAATGCCAATCGACGCCTGCTTCAGGCTGGTAGAAGTGCCTTTGCGATATCTCGGGCGACCCGCGGACTGACCGGACTGAGCATGCCCTGAAATGGGAACGCGAATTGTGAATGGTGTTCTCGGAAATGGTGAATAGTGAGACCTACCACTTGCTTGGTCTTGGGCACGATATGAGCGTAAACGTCCTCCTCGAGCTCAACTGTAAGGGCAGGCTCAGGGTCCTGGAAGAAAATTTCCAGGGTGTCAAACTTCTCGTCGTAATGAACCCTCAACGGGGTCGGCTCGTCCATATCCGCTCAGCTCCCTTGGGCACCTGAAGCCGTGGCATCAGCCACGCGGTGACAACGAAGTGATTGGGATTCGGAATAACACGTGCGTGTAGATAAACGCGCCCAAATCTCTCGGATCCCACTCGCCGGAAGTAATATCTGTCCTCGCCTTTCCGATAGATAACATCGGGCGCCTCGATGGTTTGTCCGAGGTCCGCGCGGTGTGGAACCATTTCTGGGTGACCGCTGAGAATGTGAGCCCACCTCTCCTCAGTGAGTGTTACATCAACCCCCATGGGGTCTCTGAGAACGATATGCCCAGAACCGGCCTTTTCCCCCACGGGTATTGTACGCTATGTGCCAGGCGCCGCATTTCCTTTCTTGGCCCGTTCGCGCGCCCACCTAGCTTTCGCTGCCTTCCGGGCAATTGCTTTC
>VBAO01000493.1 GCA_005883865.1 Candidatus Segetimicrobium genomatis | reverse complement strand
TGATCGGAAAAGATGAACGCGAACCCCATGGTCAGCAGCACCTGCGCGAGGGTCTGCTGGTGAAACCGGGCCAGGAACCACCGCTGCATGAGGGTCCCGATCCCGGCCACCGCCAGACCTCCGGCGAGGATCGCCAGCGGGAACGCGTGCGTCCACCGCATGACGGACAGCCCGACGTAAGCGCCCAGCAGGTAGTACGATCCGTGGGCGATGTTGGCGATGCGCATCAAGCCGAAGATCAGCGTCAGCCCGCTTGCGAGCAAGAAGAGGAGCAGGCCAAACGAGATCCCGTTTAACCCCTGCTGGAGGACGAACGGCCACCCCACGGCTCACGCTCCCATGGAGAGCCCCAGCAGCCTGCGCGCGTTCCGGGAGCAGATCGCCCGCTCGGCGTCCGTGGAGAGCCCGAGATGGCGAAGCCGCCTTCCGGGGAACGCGTCGGCCATATCGTACGGGTGGTCGGTCCCGAGCATCACCCGCGCCGGGCCGGCCGACCGGATCAGGAACCCCAGCGCGGTATCGCCATGGGTGATCGTGTCGAAGTAGAACCGCTTGAGGTACGCCGACGGACGGCGGGGGATGGCCGTCCGGGCCTCGCGGCGCACCGCGTACGCATGATCCAGACGGGCCACGATGAACGGCAGGCTGCCTCCCCCGTGCGCCAGGACGACACGGAGCCGGGGAAACCGGTCCAGCGTCCCCGCCATGATGAGCCGCGCCGCCGCCAGCGCGGTCTCCCCAGGGTTCCCGACCGAATTTCCGAGGTGCCACTGCGCCATGCGATCTTCCCCCGCGTTGTTCAGCGGGTGGGTGAACACCGGCAGGCCGAGCCGCTCACAGAGCTCGAACAGCGGCGCGAACTCCGGCGCGTCCAGGTACCGCCCCCGGACGTTCGTGCCGACGTACACGCCCCGGCACCCCGCGCGGGCGGCGCGCTCGGCTTCCGTGACGGCGGCGTCCACATCCTGGAGCGGGAGGGTGGCGAGCGGCACGAACCGCAAGGGGTGCGCCCGGCAGATCGCGGCGATCTCGTCGTTGAAAATCTGCGCCAGGTCGCGTCCGAGCGCGGGGGGCGCCCAATAGAGCATCGGCGGGGAGAGGGAGAGCGCCTGCAGCGAGATCCCCCAGCGGTCCAACGCCCCGAGCCGCGCGGGCACGTCGTAGAACACCGGCCCGATCCGGGCGGATTGATGCGGGCTGTTCCAGATGAGCCATTCCCCGTCCCGGGCTTCGACGCGGACCCCATGCGCGGAGCCCTCGCGCTTCAGGGCCTGGAGGAACGGTGTGGGGAAGACGTGGCTGTGCACATCCACCACGGCGTCCCGCCGATCGGGCGGCCCTGTCCGCGCCCGCCTTCGCTTCGCGGGCATTACGGCATCATGTCCTCCGCGTGCTCGCACAGCGTGAAGATCTGGTGGCCCCGGTCGGTCACGACCAGGTTCTCCTCCAGGCGGACGGTCTGCTCCAGCCCCGGATGCCCCGCGAACGTCTCGATCGCAAAATACATGTTCGGCTTGAGCTCCGCCGGGTACTTGAGGGAGTACGCGCGGGAGATCCACATCCCTTCGTAGAGGCTGAGGCCGATACTGTGGGCAAACTGCTGGAGCGAGACGCTGCCGTACTTGTCGTCATCGTACTCGGGGAAGTGCTTGGCGACATCCCCCGAGGTGGCGCCCGCGCGGACCGCCCAACACCGGACGAAATCGATGAAGTAACCGCCGGGGCCGATGGCGTTGATGTCGATGATCATCAGGTCCCCCTGCCTGATGATCTTGTCCGTGTGCCACCGGCGGTACGGGCTCGTGTTGCCGCCGGATGCGACGATGATGTCGTAGACGAAGTCGAAGCCGCTGCGGTACAGGAACTCGTTGACCCGGGCGCACACCTCCGCCTCGCGGACCCCGGGCTTCGCCCACTCGTGCTTGGCCATCCACATCGCGGCGTCCCCGTGGGCGGCGGCGATCTTGTGGCATTCCAGCTCGTCCACCGTCTTCACGACGCGCGCCTGAGACATCGCCGGTGTCCATCACGTCGATGCCGATCCGTTCCTTGTGCATCCCGGCCTCGCGCAACGCGTCGCCGACCGATCGGGCCATCCGGGCGGCCATCTCGGGCTCCGCGCCCTCCGACCACTTCCAGGTGATCGCCGGGCGGACGTCCTCGACGAGCCACGGCGCGTCGATCTCCGCGTTGACCATGTCGCTTCCCACCGTCTCGAACAGCACCGGCTCGCCGCCGCGGGGGAGGACCGCATAGCGGATGAAGATGTTGTTCTTCCAGTTGCCCTGCCAGACCGAGGTGACGTACCGGACGTTCTCGCCGACGAAGAGGATCAGCCCGCCCAGGTCGTGCTTCTCCATCATCTCCCGCGCACGGCCAAGGCGCTCCTTTCGCATCCGGTCGAAATCGACGCGGCCCTGCCAGTCGGTGCCTGACGTGCTGAAGACCCGCCGGGGCTGGTACTCATGCCGGCCGGCGAGGAACGGGTGCCCGCCTACCTCGGCGCGCTCCCGCCTCCCATCGCCCCGCTCCCGACCCGTGCCCTTCCCCGATCCTCGAACCTGTGCCATACCATCCTCCCT
Organism: Candidatus Segetimicrobium genomatis; assembly: GCA_005883865.1. Taxonomy (GTDB): domain Bacteria; phylum Sysuimicrobiota; class Sysuimicrobiia; order Sysuimicrobiales; family Segetimicrobiaceae; genus Segetimicrobium. Next base: position 1,261 of record VBAO01000493.1, on the reverse strand, counting down.
CCGTCAGGCCAGCAACGCGTCGGCGTAGGGACTGCACGAAATGCGCCGCGCGCCGCTCTCTGCGATGACTTGTTCGGGGGGTACTGTCCGTCGTCCTTGGTCGCGTGAGTTCTCGGCGGCGCGCGGCGAGCGCGGTGGAAAAGGCAGGCGAGGGTTCTCCCAGCTTAAGCGGTCGAGCCCGCTTTCCCTAATGGACGGCGCCCAGTGTCAGCCCGCGCACGATGTGGGCCTGCAGGAGGGGGACCGTCGCCAGCAGCGGCACGAGGAAGAACACCGTAGCCGAGCACCGCGGGCCCCACGGCACCTCGTATCAGAGTACAAACTCGGACATCCCTGATGAAGGCAAAGATCGCCGCCACCGCTCGAGCGCCCATGGGACGCCCGGCACGCATTCCACGCTAGCGCTCCTTGCCGAAAATGATTTTCCGCGCCTCTGCCGGAGTCGCCACCCCACGTCCCATCTCTCCGGCAATGCGCACGATCTTGTCTACCAATTCATGGCAGTGCGTCGCATACTTGCCTGGGGCGACGTAGGGATTGTCCTCCCAACCCACGCGCACATGGCCGCCCATCGTGACGGCCAATGTCAGGATCTGCCAGTGGGTCAACGGGTCCATGATGCTGGTATTCCAATTGACGCGAAAAGGCACGTTCTCGACCATGAAGACCAGCCCTTGAGGCGTCGGGGGCGTCCATGTCCCCCCGGGCCATCCCAGGAAGAACGTCGTCCAAACGGGAGGAGGCAGGAGATCTTGTTCGGCGACATAGCGCAAGTTGTAGAATGCGCCCGTGTGGAAACTCTCGACCTCCACCTTGACCTTGTGGTCTTTCGCGGCCTTGCAGAATTCCACCAGTTCGGCGCGCGGATGCGTCGCGTAGATCTCATTGGCCGGGTAGTCGCGGTCGGGCTGAAAGTGCTCGTCGTGCGCGTTGAAGCAAATGGACATCATGTCCGGACCCAATCCCATGAGGCGCACCTTCTCCTCGAAGCGCGCGCTCGCAATCCCAAATTGGATCACAGGATCGCATTTCGCCTGGATCAGGTCCTTCATTTTCTTCCAGCCCGCAACGTCGACCCGAGAGAGTTTCCTGCCGTCTGGCTGTATCTCGTCCTCCAATTTGTGGACGCCGTGCATGTGCGCGATACTGGCACCCGCCTGCACACAACGGATATACTCGTCCGCAACGCGCTGGACTTCAGTCGGGGGAGGACAGTGCGGATTGCGGGGATACGACATGCTCGAGTCGACTGTGACGGTGA
>VBAO01000492.1 GCA_005883865.1 Candidatus Segetimicrobium genomatis | reverse complement strand
GGGCGTGGGGCTCGCCGGATGATCGCCGAGGCGATCGCGCGGCTGCGCGACAAGCGCATCCACGTCGTCGGGCTCTCGGGCACCGAGGGCGCCGCGGTGGCGCAGTTTCTGCTCGAGCACGGGGTGACGTCAATCACCGCCCACGACCTGCAGACGGCGGAAGGCTTCCCGGCCGCGTTCAGGCGGTATCACGGCGGCTGGATGGATCCCGCCGCGCAGGAGGCGGCCATCCGGCGGCTGCTTGGCGGACCGATCCAGCTCCGCTTCCGCGACCGGTACCTGGAGGACATCGCCCGCGCGGAGGTGATCTACGCGGGGCAGGCGTGGTTCCGGCATCCGGAGAACGCGCCGGTCGCGCGGGCGCGCGACGCCGGCACCCCGCTCTCCAGCATGACCGAGCTGTTCTTCGAGACGGTCCCATGCCCGATCCTCGGCGTCACGGGGACCAACGGGAAGTTCACGGTCGTGCAGCTGGCGGCGGAGATGCTCGCGGAGAGCGGCCGGCGGACCTTTGTGAGCGGCAACGACCGGACCCACGTCCCGATCCTCTACCGGCTCCGCGACGTGGCGCGCGATGCGATCCTGGTGCTGGAGATCAGCAACCGGCAACTGGTGGGACTGCGCTACAGCCCGCGGATCGCCGTGATCACGAACCTCGCCCCGCACCATCTGGACGATCACGGGTCGTTCGAGGCCTACGTCCGGGTCAAATCCGGGATCCTCGCGCATCAGGGGACGAGCGACCGGGCGATCCTCAACGCCGACGATCCCCCGACGTGGGGGCTCGCGGGGATGGCGCGCGGCGCCGTTGTGCCGTTCAGCCGCCTGCGCGAAGTGGACGAGGGCGCGTGCATCGTCGCGGGCCGGATCACGGTGCGCCTCGGCGGGCGGGAGGACCGGCTGTGCGACGTGTCCGAGCTCGCGGTGCCCGGGACCCACATGGTCGAGAACGCGCTCGCCGCCGCCCTGGCCGCCCGCTGCGCCGGCGCGTCGCCGGAGGCGGTGGCGTCGGCCCTGCGGGCGTTTCGAGGACTGCCGTACCGGATGCGGTTCGTGGCCGAGGTCTCCGGGGTCCGGTTCTATGAGGACTCGCTCGCCACGAACCCCGCGGCCGCCGCGGCGGCGATCCGCGCGTTGACTTCCGCCCGATGGCCCGCGCGCTCGCGGAGCGTCCCGTGCGCGCCGTGCTGCTGATCGGGGCGATGGCCCCCCAGCTCGAGGCGGCCGTCGCGGCGGTAGGCCTGGGATCCCAGGTGGCCCAGTGCGGCGCGCTCGCGGCCGCGGTCCAACGGGCCTGCGAGGTCGCCCGGCCCGGAGATGTCGTGACGCTGTCCCCGGGGTGCGAGAGCTTCGATCAGTTTCGGGACTACCGGGAGCGGGGCGACCGGTACCGCGACCTCGTGACTGCGCTGGCCGAGCGTCCGGCGGGCGCCGCGGGCGGGAGCGGACGATGGACGTGATCCACCGCCGCGCCGCCGCGTGGGGGGTGTTTGTCACCGCGCTCTCCCTGACCTGCATCGGGATCGTGATGGTCTACAGCGCGTCCTCGGTGGCGGCCCAGGCCCAATATCACGATGGGGCGTTCTTCCTGAAGCGCCAGGTCGCGTTCGCGATCATCGGGCTCGGCGTGATGTCGGTGGCCTGGAAGGTGCACTACGCCAGGCTCCGCCGGTGGGCCCTGCCGTTGCTGTGCCTCGCCGTCCTCGCCGTCATCGTGGTCCTCTTCCCCCACGTCGGCCGGATCGCCGGCGGCGCGCGGCGGTGGGTGTCGATCGGAGGGGCGTTCAACTTCCAGCCCGCCGAGATGGCGAAGCTGGCGCTGATCCTGTACCTGAGCAACTTCCTCGCGAACCGCGGCGCCCGGGTGCGCGAGTTTGGTCCCGGTCTCGTCCCGCCGCTCATCGTGTTCCTGGTCCTCGCGATCGCGATCCTGAGACAGCCCGACCTGGGCTCGGTCCTGATCCTGGCCATGATCACCGGGGTGATGATTCTGCGCGAAGGCTACCGGAACAGCCGGTTGCTGGCGTTCCTGGATCCCTGGAAGGACCCGCAGGGCACCGGCTTTCACATCATCCAGTCGTGGCTCGCCCTTGGATCGGGCGGGGTCGCGGGGCTGGGGCTCGGGCAGAGCACGCAGAAGTTCTTCTACCTGCCCGCGCGCCACACCGATTTCATCTTCGCGATCATCGGCGAGGAGCTGGGCCTCGTGGGCGCGTACGCGGTGCTCCTCCTGTTCGTCTTCCTGGCCGTCTGGGGGTACCGGGTCGCGAGCCGCCTCCCGGACCGATACGGGGCCCTGCTGACCACGGGGTTGACCACCCTGCTGGTCGGCCAGGCCGCCCTGAACGTCGGCGTGGTCACCGGGGCCGTGCCGGTCACGGGAGTGCCGCTGCCGTTCGTCAGCTTCGGCGGGTCCTCGCTCGTGTCCAGCTTCCTGGCGATCGGGGTCCTGC
>VBAO01000106.1 GCA_005883865.1 Candidatus Segetimicrobium genomatis | reverse complement strand
TCCGAATTGGCCTCCGCCTTTATCGCCCGCACGACGCCCTCGGTCCCCCCCACCGCCGCGACATCGAGGGTGATCCGCCGGCTCCGGCGGCGGCCCACCGGCCGCGGGGCGACCTCCGCCCTGCCCGGCGCCTCGAGGGTGACGAGGCAGACGTTTCCCGAATCGGGCTCATCGAGGCCGATCATCTCCGGGGCGCCGCTGTACCACGCCGTCACCCCGCCGCTCGACACGTTGCGGGTCGAATGCCAGTCCCCAAGCGCCAGGTAGTCCACGCCGCTCCGCGCGATCTCCTCGTTGGCGATGAGGCCAAACTGCGCCGGCAGATCCGGACGCTGCACGCTTCCGTGGGCGAGCCCGACCAGGAACCGGGTCTGCCGCGCCGCCGACAGTCCGGCGAGCGGGCTCTCCGCCGAAAGCTGCCCATGGCGCGAGCGGCCGACCACCGTCAGGTCGAGATCCGGGAACACCTTTGTTCCCGGCTGGGGGCCAAAGACCGTCACCGAGGCCGCGGCGAGGTCGCGCCACACCGCCTCGCTGCCCTCGCCGAGCGGATCGTGATTTCCGGCGATCGCGCAGACGGCGATCCCCGCTTCCCGGAGGCGGCGCAGCTCCTGCACCGCGCAGCCGATCTCCGACCGAGCCGCGGCCGCGGAATCGAAGAGATCACCCGCGATCAGCAGGACGCTCACCCGCTCTTCGATCGCGAGTGTGACGACGCGGGCAAAGGTCGCCTCCAGCTGGCGCCGCTGCTCGCGGCCCCGTTCCCCCAGGACTTTGAAGGTGGCCCCGAGGTGGACGTCCGAGGTGTGCAGCAGGCGGAGGCTCATTCGGCGGTGGCGGTGAACGGGCAGATCTGATTGAAGGCGCAGTACGGGCACGCCCGGTACGGGTCCGGGGTCGCGATGAACTGTTGGGCGCGAATCCCGTCTGCGGCATGGAGGATCATCTCCCGCGTCCGGTGGAGCTCGCCTTCCGTCTTGCGGGCCCGGCCGACCACCACGTCGTGGCCGAGGAAGTGCAGCTCGACCCGATCGGGGAGCCGCCCGAACACCTCCGAGTACGCCAGCGTGTAGATCGCCAGCTGCTCGCTGTCCCGGGCGCGGCGGTCGGCGTCTTCCTGCTTCCGCACGTCGGTGCTCTTGAAGTCGATGATCACCGCCTCGCCCCCGCGGAGATCCACCCGGTCCCAGCGGCCCCGGAGGATCGTCGACCCGACGTGGAACCGGAACTCGCGCTCCACAAACGTCGGCACGGTCCGGCTGGCCTCCTGGAAGTCGAAGAAGCGCCGGAGGGCGTTCCGCCCGGCCCCGAGACGCTGATCCTCATGCTCCCGGCTCAGGAACCCCTCGTTCACCCACGCCCGCTCGAAGTGCGCGATCAGGTCCTCCGCCGTCACGGATTGATGCCGCGCCTTCCGGCGGTTGTATTCCTGCACCGCCTCGTGGAGCGCCGCCCCGTACACCACCCGGTGGTCGCGCAACACGGGGACCCGGAGGATATGGATGTACTTGTACTTGAGCGGGCACGTCGAGTAGTCGTCCACCTGTCGGAAGGACAGCGGTACGACCTGGTCTCCCGGGGGGACGAGCGCGAGTTGCGGATGGAGATCCACCGGCGGGGCGTGCCGCTCCACCGCCTGGACCACCGAGGCCCGAAACGTCTCGGGGTCCGCCTGCGGGAGGTCGAGGGCTTCCAGCACGAACCGGCTGACTTTTCTGGGCCGCGCGCCGCCGTAGTCCCGCGCGCTGGTGAGGTACAGGTCCCGCTTGGCGCGCGTCATGCCCACGTAACACAGCCTGCGCTCCTCCTGCAGATGGAAATCGCCGGCCGGCAGCAGCTCCTTCATGAGCGCATCCGGCAGGGGAATCGGCTCGCCGCGCGCCCGGGACGGGAACCGGTCCGACACGAGGCTGACCATGAACACCACGGGGAACTCCAGCCCCTTCGCCTTGTGGATCGTGAGGACGCGCACGGCGTCCGCGTCGGGATCGAACTCGGCCGCCGGGGGGTCATCCCCGGCGTCGATCAGGAGATCGAGGTAGCCGACGAACCCCGGCACCCGATCCACCGGGGCGATCTCCCCGTACCGGGACACGAGATCGAAGAACCTGGCGATGTTGGCGACCCGGTGCTCGTCTTCCGGGGAGCCGGAGGCGGCCAGCCGGCCCACGTAGCCGGTGCGCGTCACGAGAAACTCGTAGAGGACGCGGCCGGTCGGGTACCGCGAGGCCAGCTGGGTCATCGCCTCGAGATCCTCGACGAGCTTGGCGATGGTCGCCCGACCCTCGGGGCTCACCGTGATCTCCTCGATCGACGCGAGATGCCGGTAGACGTGGCTGAGCGGCCGGTTCTTCCGGTGCGCGTACGCCATGCACCCGGCCAGGTCTGGCGCGGGCACGCCGTAGAAGGGCGCGGTGCTGAGCAGGTACAGGGAGAGGCTGTCGTGCGGGTCGGCGATGCACCTGAGCGCCGCGACGACGAGCCGGATCTCCTCGCGATCGTAGAGGCCCCGGGTGCCGGAGAACACGAACGGGATCCCCCGCATGTTGAGGGCGCGCATGAAGGGATCGGCATCGCGGTTCGCGCGCACCAGAATCGCCACGTCGCCGTACCGCCACTGGCCGGCGGCGACCCGCTGGGCGATCCGGTCCGCCACCCCGTCGGCCTCGCTCTGGAGCGTGTCGAAATGGAGGTGGCGCGGGAGCACCCCGACGCCGGAGGCGGCCCGCAGGCGCTTGTCGATCCGGTGGCGGACCTCCAGGCGGTCGGGGTCGTTGTGCCGGATCAGCCGGTAGGCGCCGTCGAGGATCAGCTGCGTCGAGCGGTAGTTCTGCGTCAGCACGACGATCCGGGCGCCAGGGTAGGCCTCGGTGAAGTAGGTGATGTTGCTGTAGGACGCTCCGCGCCAGCGGTAGATCGCCTGATCATCATCGGCCACCACGGCCAGACACTGCCGCGGCCCGGCCAGGAGCTTGACGAGCTCGAACTGGGCGTAGTTGGTGTCCTGGAACTCGTCGACGAGGATGTACTGGAACTGTTCCCGGTACCGCTGAAGCGCCGTCGGGTGCTCCCGAAGCAGCCGCACCGCGAGCGTGATGAGGTCGCCGAAGTCCAGCCGGCTCTCGCGGGCGAGAAGCCGCTGGTAGGCCTGATAGGTCGCGGCGAGCTCGCGCTGCTGGCGCGCATGTTCCGAAGCGGCGGCCTGTCCCCCGTCTGGGGTGGCATCCCCGAGGGGCTGGGCGGCCAACCCCTCGGCGTAGGCGATGTACTCTTCCGGCGTGACATCCTCGTCCTTCGCCCGGCTGAACAGCGCGACGAGGGCCGCGATGTGGCGGGTCGGGTCGCCGAGCGGGCGAAAGTAGTCGAGGGGGAGCTCGAACAGCCGCTCCCGCACAAAGATGATCTGCTCGGCCTGGGTCAGCACGCGAAAGTCCGGGGAGAGCCCCAGGTGGACGGCGTTCTCGCGAAGCACGCGGTCCCCGAAGGCATGAAACGTGCTGATCCAGGCCTGGGTGTACCCGTAGGGCACCAGGCGGTCCACCCGCTCTTCCATCTCCGCCGCCGCCCGGTCGGTAAAGGTCAGCGCGAGGACCTGCTCCGGACGAGCGCGCCGCGTCGTGATCAGGTGCGCGATCCGCCGTGTGATCACCGCCGTCTTCCCCGTCCCGGCGCCCGCCACGACCAGCAGGGGGCCGTCGGCATGAGTCACCGCGGCCAGCTGCTCGTCGGTCAACCCGTCGAGGATCGCATCCCCGGCGTGCGGCACCGCCCCGATGGTGGGGCGCGGTCGCGCGCCCGCGCGCTCGACGGCGCCATCGACCCCGGCGAGGGCCAGGGCAAGCTGGTCGTGTCTCGCCCGATCGTCCTTCCGGTCAGCCATCGGCCTCCTCGAGGGCCTCCGCCCTCCCGAGCCCGCGCAGGGCGCGCACGATCGTCGCCTGACCGAAGCCGCGGCGTCCCAGGAGGGCCGCGAGCCGCCGCACCTGCCGGTCGCGCGGAAGGTGGCGATACCCTGGGAGGCGGCGGGCGACCAAAGCGATCGCGGATTGCTCCTCGGTCCGGGCGAGATCGGGGCCCGCCCCGAAGCCCTCCCGGACCGCCTGATCGATCACAGCCGCGGAAACCCGCTTCTCGCGGAGTTCCCAGCGGATCCGCGTGGCCGCCACCGGGCCCGCGGCGCTGCGGTGCGAGATCCACGCTCGAGCGAACGCCAGGTCGTCGAGGTATCCCTGCCCCACCAGGTCGGCGATCACCGCGCGGACGGCATCGCGTCCGGCCCGACCCTGGACCAATCGCTGCCGGAGCTCCTCGACGCTTCTCGGCCGCACGGCCAAAAGACGAAGGGCCCGTTCCCGGGCCCTGAGGTACGCATCGCGGGCTTCGAGGCCCGCGACGAGGCGCGGCCCGACCGCCTCCCCGGGCTCCAATCCGTGCCGCGTCACCTGCTCGGCATCAACCCGCAGCCGGCGGCCGTCGTCGAGCACCACGAGGCGCCACCCCGGCTTGGCCTGCGAACGCGACGCTCCCGGGGGGCGGATGTCCGTGATCAGCGGCATCCGCGGCGTTATCGAGATGACCGGGCGGGAGTCCCCTTGGTGACCGGGGCGCCGGAGCGCGCGTCCCGCGGAAGAGGCCCGGTCTCCCCGCCGGCCTGGCTCGCCCGCTCGGTTGCCGCCGCCTGCGGCGCCGGCCGCGCGATCCCCAGCTTCTCCCGGGTGCGCGCTTCGATCTCCCGCGCCAACTCGGGGTTGCTCTCCAGGAACTCCCGGGCGTTGTCGCGGCCCTGGCCGAGGCGCATGTCGTTGTAGGCAAACCACGTGCCCGTGCGGGTCACGAGGCTCTGGGCCGTGGCCAGATCGAGGATGCTGCCCGCCTTGCTGATGCCGCGCGGGAAGATGATGTCGGCTTCGGCGTCGCGGAAGGGCGCGGCCAGCTTGTTCTTGACGACCCTGATCCGGACCCGCTGGCCGATCACCTGGTCACCCGACTTGAGCGACTCGGTGCGGCGGATCTCGATCCGCACCGAGGAGTAGAACTTCAACGCGCGGCCGCCGGTCGTCGTTTCGGGCGAACCAAAAAGCACGCCTATCTTCTCCCGAATTTGGTTGATGAAGATGACGGTGGTGTGCGATTTGCTGATCGCCCCCACCAGCTTGCGCAGGGCCTGCGACATCAGCCGGGCCTGCAGGCCGACGTGCGCGTCGCCCATCTCCCCTTCCAGTTCGGCGCGCGGGACCAGGGCGGCCACGGAGTCCACCACGATGATATCGATCGCGCCGGACCGGACGAGCATCTCCCCGATCTCGAGGGCCTGCTCCCCGGAGTCCGGCTGCGAGATCAGCAGATTGTCCACGTCCACGCCGACGTTGCGGGCGTACTCCGTGTTGAGCGCGTGCTCGGCGTCGATGAACGCCGCTACCCCGCCCTCGCGCTGCGCCTCCGCGATGATGTGGTACCCGAGGGTGGTCTTCCCCGAGGACTCCGGGCCGTAGATCTCGACGACGCGGCCGCGGGGAACGCCTCCCACGCCGAGCGCCGCGTCCAGCGCCAGCACGCCGGTGGGGATAACGTCGACGTTCAGTTTGGCCTGGTTCTCGCCAAGCTTCATGATCGACCCCTTCCCGAACTGCCGTTCGATCTGGGTCAGGGCCAGATCCAGGGCTCGCTGCCGTTCGTTCATCGGAGGCTCCTCCTGCGCATTGCCCGGTTGCGCCAGGCCAGATGGGGTATGTACGTCGCGCAAACTATACCAAACACATGTTCGCTTGTCAATCCGCTACGCAAATCAAGCCACTTCACGGAGCCGCACCGTGTCCACGGGGCGATAGGTCGCCCCGGCTGGATTGAGCGTGCTCTCCATGACGAGGAGCGCATCGACGGGCTGGCTCCCCAGGACGAGCCCGGCGAGGCCGTCCAGCGGGCCGGAGAGGTCCGGCACAGGCCCGGCGCGCCGCACCCGGGCCACGGTGAGGTGCGGCTGAAACGGGCGGTGCTCCCGGGGGAACTTCAATCGGTAAAGCGCGGTATCGAGGTCCCCGGCGAGGGCCACGAGGCGGTCGGCGCCGTCGCCGACCCCGACCCACACCACCTGGGGCCGCCGGGGAGAAGGGAACGCTCCCAGACCGGCCAGCGTGATCTCGAACCGTCCCGTGCGCCCGGCCACCTCCCGCGCGGCGTCGGCGATCCCGGCCACCCTCGCCTCGGCGATCTCGCCCAGGAACTTGAGCGTGAAGTGCAGGTTGTCCGGGGGCACCCACCGGAGAGCACTCCCCGCCGAGTTGAGGCGGGACCGCACCCCGCCGATGGCTTCGCGGAGCGCCGGTGCGAGGGCGACCGCGACGAAGACCCGCATCACCGCAAGAGGTGCAGCCGGATCATGTCGAGCGCCGCCTGCGAGGCGAGATACTTCACCCCTGCGCGACCAGGTTCGGTCCCGACGTGGATCTCGCGGACCTCGGTGCCTCCCGCGTGGGCCAGGGCGAGGTAGACCAGCCCGACGGGCTTCGCCGGGGTGCCCCCCGTGGGGCCCGCGATCCCCGTCGTGGCGATGCCGAGGTCCGTGCCGGCCTGCCGCCGGACGGATTCTGCCATCGCGCGGGCGGCGCTGTAGGTGATGATTCCCCCGTCGAGAAAAGCGGAGGCCCCGGGCGGACCCGTCAGCCGGTGGCCGAGCAGCCCGGCGGTACAGGATTCGGCGACCGCGATGGAGACCCGCTTCGTCGCAAGCGCCTTGGCGACCACCTCTTCCAGCGTCGCCTGATCAGCGGCGTAGATGGTGTTTCCCAGGCGCTCCCGGATGGCGGCCTCGGCGCGCGCGAGCATCGCCTCCACCTCCGCGTCCCCCCCGCGGGCGGTCACGCGGACGTGGCACTCACCCGTGTGCGCGTAGGGAGCGATCGTCGGATTGACGCTGCTGCGCATCAAGTCCCGCAGCCGGTCCTCGACCGCGGACTCGCCGAGCCCGGTGATCCGCAGCACGCGGGAGCGGATCACCTCGCGTCCCGCCAGCCCGCGCTCGCGCAGGTACGGGACGACCGAATCCTCCACCATGCCCTTCATCTCCCGTGGCACGCCGGGGGTGAAGATGATGGTCTTGTCCCGGTGCTCGATGATCACGCCGGGCGCGCTCCCGCGGGGGTTGGGAATCATCCGGCTCCCGCGGGGCATCATCGCCTGCTTCTCCTGCTGCTCGCTCAGCGGCCGCTTCCGCTTCCGAAAGAACTCCTGCACGTGGGCCCAGGCCTCCTCGTTTCGCTCGAGCGGAAGCCCCAGCGCCTCGGCCACGGCGGCCACCGTCAGGTCATCGTCGGTCGGGCCCAACCCTCCGGTCGCCAGGATGAGGTCGGCCCGGGCGAGCGCGTGCCGGAATACGTCCTGCACCCGGCGCACGTTGTCGCCGACCGTGGACCGGAAGTAGACGGCGATGCCCAGTTCGGCGAGCACCGTGCAGAGAAAGGTCGCGTTGGTGTCCACGATCTGCCCGAGCAGGTGCTCGGTGCCGACCGAGATGATCTCCGCCCGGGTCAGCCCGGCCGGCTGCCCGGCCTCGTCCGACACCCGCGCAGGCGACGGGTCCCTCACGGGGCCGCCGAGCCCGCCGTCAGCGTGCGCTCGAGAACCTCACCCGAGCTTCCAAAGCGCCCGAGCGATCGCCCGTTGACCGAGACCTCGAGGGCGCCGGCGTTCCCCGCCTTTACCGTCAGGCTGCGCGCGGCGTCCCAGGTCCGCTGTTCGCCCTCGCCCAAGAAGCCTTCGAACACGGTGGCGCCGTCGGCGACCACCCGCACCCAGGAGCGGGCCGAGGCCACCACGACGGCATGGATCGGACCGGCGGCGGATTCACCGGCGGGCGACGGCCCGGCCGGCGCCGGCTGCGCGGGCGGCGACGCAGGAAGCGGCGATGACGCCCCGGGCGTCCGGGTTCCGGGCGCACCGCCGGGCGGTGGAACCGAAGGGGTCACCTCGACCGTGCCGCCCGGTGCGGGAGCCGCCGGGGTCACCCCGCGCGGGCTGGGGGCGGTGGGAGATGGAGCGGGCGTGGCGGTCTGCGCGAACTGCCTGATCTGACCGTACAGCACGTACCCGACGACCAAGATGCCCAGCCCTACGACGATCCCCAGGACGGTAAGGAGCCTCCGGGTCCGCGAAAACTT
>VBAO01000491.1 GCA_005883865.1 Candidatus Segetimicrobium genomatis | reverse complement strand
AGATCCATCTGGCCCGACACCGTCGGCTGCCCCGCCAGCCCCGTGAGCGCGACCTCGGCGTCCACCTGGCCGCCGTAGAGGCCCGGGACGTCGACGGTGACGTGCTCGGCTCGGACCGCCAGCCGGACGCTGTCCGGGCGGAAGTTGGTGATCCCCACGACCCCGTCCGCCTCGACCCGTCCCTGGCCGATGGCGGCGGAGAGCCCCTGCACCTGAATCTGATCCTGGGAAAAGGTCAGATCGATGCGCAGGTCCTCGATCGGGGTGCGCAGCGGCGCGTAGCGCAGCCGGCCGCCGCTGGACCGCAGAAACCCCGCCATCTGGGGGACCGCGATCGTGCCGGCGAGGTTGACCTCCCCGGCGACGGTCCCGGAGGCGTCCGTGATCTGCGGGGTGATGAGCGAGAGGAAGCTCAGGTCGGCGTCCTGAAGGCGCAGTTGCAGCTGGAGTGGCGCGCGGGCGTCCAGCGTGAATGTGCTCGAATCGACCGGCAATGTCCCGATCGCCACGAGCTTGTGCGGACCTTTGGAGATCAGCCCCTGCTCGATGTGCAAGGCGCCGGCCGAATAGAACGCCAGGGCGGTGATCCGGTCCGCCTGCACGCCTTCCACACCGGCGTCGAACGCTTCGAGCGAGACGCCGGCCTTGGGGTCGCGCATCGGGCCGCTGAACTGCAGCGTAAAGTTCAGCCGGCCCTGGAGCGCCCGGTCGAGCTGAAAGAACGGCCGGAGGAAGTCCGGGTTGAGGTCCTGCGCGGAGACCTCGACGGAGCTCGGGCCGAGAAGGTCCACCCGTCCTTTCGCCGCCACCGCCCCCTGCGCCGGATGGATCTCGAAGCGGTCGATGTCGATTCGTTGGTGGGTCAACGTCAGGTCGGTGACCCCGTTGCCGATGGCGTACGCGCCAAAGCGCGCGTCCCGCAGCGTGAGCGACAGGTGGGCGGAAGGATCGTCCAGCGGGCCCGAGAGCTCAATGCGCCCGTCGAGCGTCCCGTCGAGCGGCGCCGGAGGGGTAATCCCGGCGGCGCCCAGCGCCGTCGCGACCCGTCCCCCGAGGACGTCGAGCGCGAGGCTGGCGGAGGGATGGGGACCCGGGCGGATCGCTCCGGAGAGCCGGTACCGCGAGGCCCCCTGCGCCAACTGGAGCCCGTTCAGCTGGAGCACCCCGCCCTCGTAGCCCATCGCGCCCGTGGCGGCGAACTCCTCGCCCCGGATCTCGAGATCTGGAGCGCTGATCTCTCCCGAAACCCTGGGGGTGCGAACCGTCCCGTGAACCTCTCCGGACAGCGCGAGCGTGCCCCGCGCGGGAACCTCCACCCCGAGTGCCCTGCTGAGGGCTGCCAGTTGGACGTCCTCCGCTCCCCACCGCAAGTCGAGGGCCCCGGCCGGGTCGATCGTCCCGGCCGCGAACACGCGGGAGCCGCCGACCCAGGCTTCGGCGTCGGCAATTCGAACGCGCCCGCTCTCCGGGACCAGGTGGATCTCGGCGTGATCCACCCGCTGGCCGCCGACGCTGCCGCGCTGGAGGAGGACCCGCCCGGCCACCGAGGCGCGGGGGAGCGGCCCGTCAATCACGAGCGCCCCCGAGACCAGGCCGGTGACGTCGGGCGCCCATCCGAGCGCCCCGGTCAGCCACTGGGCCTCGACGTCCTACCGGGCGCTCCCGTTCAAGAGGTCCAGGTCGAGCGAGGTCAGCCCGGCCGGGGTGGCCGCGAAGCGCCCCTGCGCCTCCGCGAACGCAATCGGCCCCACACGCCCGTGGGTCGCGGCGACCGTCCCCGAGAACACCGGTGCCGCGGTCGTCCCCGACGCGCGCCCCATGAGTTCGGCGCGACCGTCGAGCGGAGCATCGCCGAGACCCGCGCGCGCCCCCAAGTCTGCGAAGGACAGGTCGTTGGCCAGGACATCGAGGTCGAGCGCCCCGTCCGGACCGATCCGGCCGGAACTGTAGATCGTTGCGCCTCCGACCTGGCCGCTGAGGTAGTCGAGATCCACGGCCCCGCCGGCGTCGTGCCAGAAGATCGCGTGCACGCGGTCGAAGGCCACGCCCCGGATGGAACCGGATCCCAGCGTGACATCCCCCATGAGCTGCACACGCGGCCCGTCGCCCACTCCCACCATGTGCCCGGACATCCGGCCCCGAACCGCGTCGACCCCGCTGAACCCGGCGGAGGCGAGCGCGCCGATGTCCACGTCGCTGGTCGTCCCGCTGAACAGATACGAGGGGGTCCCCTTGGCCACGTCCAGCACGAGGCTGCCCGCGAGCCGACCACCGGCCACCGACGACCGGAGGCCGGTGAGCGTCAGCGTGCCGCCGGCGTACTGCATTCGCGTGTGGAGGCCCTCGAATGCCTGACCATTGAGGCGCCCGCGGGCCCCGGTAATCTCCCCATCGAGATCC
>VBAO01000503.1 GCA_005883865.1 Candidatus Segetimicrobium genomatis | reverse complement strand
ACGAGGATCGGCACCCGGAGCGCCTGCGCCCGCTCGAAGAATGGAAGGAACGCCGGGTCGTCGAGGTAGCGGCCGCCGGCGTTGCTTCCCAAGATGACGCCCACCATCCCCAACTGACCGACCGCCCGGTCGAGTTCCTCGATCGCCGCCTCGGGGTCCTCGAGCGGGACGCTCGCCAGCGCCGCGAACCTCCGCGGGAAGCTCCGGGTGAGCTCGGCCAGCCCGTCGTTGGCCATCCGGGCCAGGTCGCGTCGACGGGCGGGCGGGCCGACGTAGACGTTCGGGATCGTGACCGAGATGATCTGCAGATCGACCCCGAGCCGGTCCATGTCCCGCAGGCGGTCGCGCGATCCGCGCCCCGTGGAGCGTCAGGATCCTCCGCCCTTCCGCGTCCCGACCGATCGCGTAGGGCTCCGGTCCCCGCTCGAGCATGTCGAGGTACCCTCGCGGGAAGAAGTGGGTGTGGACGTCGACGATCACGCGCGCCTCCAGGGCACGACGACCCGCTCCACCGCGTCGATCGCCTCGCTGGACAGGTACCCGAGGATGCCGATGACGATGAGGCCCGTGTAGAGTTTCTCGACATCGAAGATCTGCCAGGCGTTCCAGATGAAGAAGCCCAATCCCGCCCGGCTGGCGACGATCTCCGCGATGACGACCAGGATGAGGGCGAGCCCGAAGCCGAGCTTGATGCCGGCGAAGAGCACGGGCAGCGCCCCGGGCAGGGCGATGGTGAGGAGGAAGTTGAGCCCCCGCGCTCCGTAGTTGCGCCCCACGTCCAGGAAGATGCGGTCGATGGTCAGGACCCCGACCATGGCGTTGATGAGCACCGGGAAGAACACCCCGATCGCGATGAACACCCACTTGGCGACCTCCCCGATCCCGAAGAGCAGCATGATCAGGGGGAGGATGGCGCTCTTCGGGATGGGGTAGAGGGCCGAGACGACCGGCATGCAGGCGAGGCGGACCCAGGGCATGAGCCCCATCACGATGCCGAGGACGGCGCCGGGCAGCGCCCCGAGGGCGAAGCCCGCGCCGATCCGGCCGAGGCTGATCTCGAGGTTGGCCCAGAGCTCGCCGCTCTCGACCGTCGTCCAGCCCGCCGCGAGGATGGCGGTCGGCGCCGGGAAGAACCGCACATCGATCAGGTGGAGGCGCGCCAGCGCTTCCCACGCCGCCAGGATGAAGAGGGGCGAGAGGAGCGAGATCCCTCTAGGCGCGCGAGCCGGCATGGCGTTCCCGATCGACGCCGAGAAGGTCCCAGATGCGGGCGACGTGCCGGCCGTACTCCGGGTCCCTGCGGAGGTCGATCACGCGCCGGGGGCGGGGAAACGGCACGTCGATCGTGGTGAGGACCCGGCCGGGGGCCGAGGACATCACGATGATGCGGTCGCCGAGCGTGAGGGCCTCATCGATGCTGTGGGTCACGAACAGGATGGTCTTGCGCGTTTCCTCGAACAGCCGCAGGAGCTCGTCCTGTAACACCAGCCGGGTGAGCTCGTCCAGCGATCCAAAGGGCTCGTCCATCAAGAGGATCTCGGGGTCGCTGGCGAACGCCCTGGCTACGCTGACCCGCTGCTTCATGCCGCCGGAGAGCTGGTAGGGGTAGGCGCCCGCGAAGCGCGCGAGGCCCACCTTCTCGATATACCCGGCCGCCACCGCGTCGCGCTGCGCCGCGCCGACCCCCTGCATGCGGAGGCCGTACGCGACGTTGGCCCGCACCGTGAGCCAGGGGAGCGCGGACGGCTCCTGGAAGACCATCGCGGTCAGCGCCCTGCGGTCGCGGCTCCGGCGGATCTCGGTCGTTCCCCCGTCCGGGGTCTCGAGGCCGGCCAGGATGCGGAGGAGCGTCGATTTCCCGCACCCGCTCGGGCCCACGAGCACGCACAGCTCGCCCTCGCGGACGTCCAGGTCCAGCCTCCCGAGCGCTTCGACGCGTCCGAAACGGGTGGGAAAGTCCTTCCGCACGCCCCGGACCGCGATCTTGACCCCTCCGTTCTCTCGCGGCGAGGACAGGGGGGACAGGCCGGCGGTCACAGGTGGGCCTTGTACGGCGATGCGGCGG
>VBAO01000105.1:2638-9667 GCA_005883865.1 Candidatus Segetimicrobium genomatis | reverse complement strand
CCCTTGCCGTCCCCGCCGCCCACCCCGGCCTGCGTCCAGTCTCCCGCGGAGGCGAGGCCGCGCCGGGTCAGGTTGACCCGCCCCAGGTTGTCGATCTCTTTGACCCGGACCTCGATCTCGTCACCGACCTTGACGACGTCTTCCACCCGGTTCACCCGAGTGGGGGACAGCTCGGAGATGTGCACGAGCCCTTCCTTGCCGGGGAAGATCTCGACGAACGCCCCGAAGTTCATCAACCGGGTGACCCGGCCTTTGTAGACCTCGCCGGGCTTCGCCTCTTTGACGATGTCCTCGATCATCCGCCGCGCCCTGAGTGCCTTCTCTTGGTCGGCCGAGGCGATGAGGACCCGGCCGTCCTGCTCGATGTCGATCTTCACCCCGGTTTCGGCGGTGATCTTGTTGATGACCTTCCCGCCGGGGCCGATGACCTCGCGAATCCGCTCGGGGTTGATCAGGACCGTCATGATCCGGGGAGCATACGGCGACAGATTGGGCCGGGGCGCCGGAAGCGTCCGCTCGATCTGGTCGAGGATCCGGTGGCGGGCGTCCCGCGCCTGCGCGAGCGCCGACCGGAAGATCTCCCGGCGCAGTCCCCGAATCTTGATGTCCATCTGCAGCGCCGTGACCCCGTCGCGGGTGCCGGCCACCTTGAAGTCCATGTCGCCCATCGCATCCTCGATCCCCTGGATGTCCGTGAGGATCGCCACCTTGTCGCGATCGCCGGTGATGAGCCCCATCGCGATCCCGCCGACCGGTTTGCGGATCGGGACCCCGGCATCCATCAACGCCAGGGTGCTGGCGCAGACCGACCCCATCGAGGTGGAGCCGTTGGACTCGAGGACGAGCGAGACCAGCCGGATCGTATAGGGCCACTCCTCTTCGGGCGGGAGCATCGGCTCCACCGCGCGCTCGGCCAGGGCGCCGTGCCCGATATCGCGGCGGCCCGGGCTCCGGAGGGGCCGGGTCTCGCCGACGCTGTACGGAGGGAAATCGTAATGATGCAGGAAACGCTTCCGCTCCCGGAGGCTCAGGTCGTCGATGATCTGCTCGTCCTGGCCCGTGCCGAGCGTGCAGGCGGTCAACACCTGCGTCTGCCCTCGCTGGAACAGCCCCGATCCGTGCACCCGGGGCAGCAGACCGACCTGGCCCTGGAGCGAGCGGATCTCGGTCGGCGTCCGCCCGTCGGGCCGGACGCCTTCGGTGAGGATCATCCGCCGGACCTCGGCCTTGATCAGGGCGTCGACGGCTTCGGAGACCACCGCGCCCTGGCCGGGGAACCGTCCGGCGAGCATCTCCCGGACCTCCGCGCTCGCCTCTGCCAGCGCCGCCTCGCGCGAGAGTTTGTCGCTCCGCCGGAGCGCCTGGGCGATCCTGGCGGTCGCAACCTCCCGGACCGCGGCGTCGACCTCCGGGTGGGAGGGGGGCTCGACCGTGATCTTCGGGCGGCCGACCTGGCGGACCAGGGAATCGATGGCTCCGATGATCCGCTTGATCTCCGCGTGGGCCAGGTCGAGGGCCTCGAGCAACTGCTCCTCGCCGACCTCCCGCGCCCCCGCCTCCACCATCGTCACGGCGTCGCGGGTCCCGGCGACCACCAGGTCCAGGTCGCTCGCCTTCTCATCGAGGAGCTTGAGCGAGGGGTTGATCAGGAACTGGCCGCTCTGCATGCCGATCCGCACCGCGGCGACCGGGCCGTCGAAGGGAATGTCGGAGATCCCGAGCGCCGCCCCCGCGCCGATCACCGCGAGGAGGTCGGGGGCGTTCTCCTGGTCGGTGCTCAGCACCGTGGCGATGACCTGGATGTCGCGCCGGAATCCCTTCGGGAAGAGCGGGCGAAGCGGCCGGTCCATCAGGCGCGCGGTCAAAATCGCCCGTTCGCCGGGCCGGCCTTCGCGCTTGAAGAAACCGCCGGGGATCTTCCCGGCGGCGAACATCTTCTCTTCGTAATCGCACGTGAGAGGGAAAAAGTCGATCCCCTCTCGGGGCGCGGCCGACATCGTGGCCGTGACCAGCACCATGGTGTCGCCGACCCGCACCACCACGGCCCCGTTGGCCTGCCTGGCGAGGTGGCCCGTCTCGATCGACAACGGTCGGCCGCCGACCTCGACCTGCACGCTGGCCGTCCTCCCCAGGGGCGAGGGGTGCTCTGGTGTCACTGCGCCGTCCTCCTTCTCGCCCGCGTCCCTTTGGGCGCCGCCGGCGTGGGGGTGTTCTGTGCTACCGCCGCAAGCCGAGCCGATCGACAATCGCGCGGTACCGCTCCACCGCGTGCGTGCTGAGGTAGATGAGGAGGCGCCGCCGCTGGCCGACCATCCGCAGCAATCCCCGGCGGGAATGAAAGTCGTTCTTGTGCGCGCTCAAATGGTCGCTCAGGTGATTGATGCGGGTGGTCAGGCGGGCGATCTGCACGTCCGGAGACCCGGTATCCTTCGGGTGCCGCTGAAACTCGTTCACGGTCACCGGCCGCGCCGTCTCGTTTCCAAGTTCCATCCGGCTCCCACCTCCTGTGCCCGGCCCCCGGGGCATTCACGCCGCGGCCGGGACGCCGCCGGAGCTGCAGACGTCCCCGCCGCGTACCCCTATCCGGGGCACGGGCAGGCACACCGGGCACCGCGCCCGGTTGCGCCCGCCCTGCCGCGATACGTCACTTCATCTTAGCATACGTGTTCCGACCCGCGCAAACGAGGATCGGGCGGGCCCGGCGGAGCGGGGCCCGATGGCTCACCGAACGCGCTCGAGGTAGGTCCCCGTGCGGGTGTCGATCCGGACCACCTCACCGGCCGTGACGAACAGGGGCACCTGCACCACGGCCCCGGTTTCGAGCGTGGCCGGTTTGCTGCCCCCGCTCACCGTATCTCCCCGAAACCCGGGGGCGGTTTCGGTGACGCGCAGGTCCACCGCGGTCGGCAATTCCACGCCGATCGGCGTCTCGTCGTGGAAGACGACCGTGACGTCCATGTTCTCGGTGAGAAACCGCACCGCATCCCCGAGCAGGGCGCGCGGGAGCGACAACTGCTCGAACGTGGTCTTGTCCATCACGATGTACTCGTCGCCGGTGGTGTACAGATACTGCATCGTCTTGCGCTCGAGGTGCACGAGCGGCACCCGTTCGCCCCCGCGGAACGTCCGCTCCGTCGTCGCCCCCGTCTTCGTGTTCCGAACCTTGGCCCTGACCAGACCGTGTCTCATCGCGACCTTCGAGTGTTCCGAGGCCACGATGACGTACACTTCGCCGTCGAGCAGGACGTGGACGCCCGGACGGAAGTCGTTGCTGGAGATCACACCGAATCACCTCTCGGGAGTGCCCTGGGGCCCTGGGAGCCTGTCACCGGATCACACGGGAAGGACCCGGAACTCCTTCGGGGCCCGCGTGAGAATGCGGCATCCGTCTTCGGTCACGACGACGGTATCCTCGATCCGCACCCCGCCCCACCCGGGGAGGTAGATCCCCGGCTCGACGGTGAGGACCATGCCGGGTTCCAGCACGGCTTCCTCCTGGGGCGCGAGGCGCGGGCCCTCGTGCACCTCGAGCCCGACGCCGTGGCCAAGCGAGTGCCCGAACGCGGCGCCGTACCCCGCATCGGCGATCACGGCGCGCGCGCGCGCATCCACGTCCCGGCACGGCACCCCGGCCCGGATCATCTCGAGCGCCCAGCGCTGCGCGTCCAGGACCACGCCGTAGACGCGGCGCTGTTGCTCGTCGGCGCTCCCGAGGACGACGGTCCGGGTGCAGTCGGAGCAGTACCCGCCCCACATCGCCCCGAAGTCGAGGGTCACGAGGTCCCCGGGACCGATGATCCGGTCGGTCGGCCGGCCGTGCGGGAGGGCCGACCGCGGGCCGCTGGCGAGCACGCTGTCGAACGCCACCCGGTCCGCGCCACCCCGACGCATGAACGTCTCCAGCTCCACCGCGGCGTCTCGCTCGGAGAGCCCGGGCCGCAACACGCCGAGCACCCGCTCGTACGCCGCGTCGGCGATCTCGACCGCGCGGGAGATCGCGGCGACCTCCGCCGGATCCTTGACCCAGCGCAGCCGGTCGACGTCGCTCAGGGGAACCAGGTCCGCCGGGCCGAGCTTCTCCCGCAGCCGGGCCACCTGGGCGAAGGGGACGAACTCGGCCTCAAAGCCGATCCGGGAGATCCCCCGCCCGGCCAGGGCGGCGGCGAGCGCCCCGAGCGGATCCCGCCCCCCGCGGAGGAGGGTGCACCCGGGCGCTTCCGCGGCGGCCTGCTCTTCGTAGCGGAAATCCACCGCGAGCAACTCCTCCGTCCTGGTGACGAGCGCCAGGCCGGCCGACCCGGTGAACCCGGTCGCGTACCGCCGGTTCTCGGTCTTCAGGATCAGGAGCGCGTCGATGTTGGAGGCCGCGACGAGTGAGCGGGCGCGATCCAGGTGCGTGCGCGCGGCGCGGCTCACCTCGAGCGTCATCGGCTCACCGGCCCCCCGCGGAGCAGGAGACGCTCGACCAACCGCGCCAGGCGGGTGCCCACGAACTCGCGGCGGGCCTGCGGGCGCACGAGGATCGTGTGCACGCCGAGCCGGTTCCCTCCCAGGATGTCCGTCAGCAGCTGATCGCCGACGAGGGCGGTCGCCTCCGGCGTCGTGCCCATCACGGACAGCGCGCGGCGAAGCGCCTTCCGCCGGGGCTTGAGCGCCCCGGTCACGATGGGCAGCCCGAGCGCGGCCGCGATCCCCGTGACGCGGGCCCCCATGTTGTTGCTCACGATGCACAGCCGGAGGCCGGCGTTCTGGGCGCGGGAGATCCACCCGGTGAGCAGGGGGCTGACCTCACGGGTGCCCCAGGGGACGATGGTATTGTCCAGATCCAGGATGATCCCGCGGATGCCGCGGGTCTGAAGGGCGATCAGGTCGATATCAACGACCGTCGGGACCTGTGAGGCCGGCCGCAGCCACCGGAGCACACATCACCTGCCTGCCCGGCGATCAGTGGGAAGGCTCGCTCTGGCCCTCGGTTGGAACCGGATGATCGCCGGGCGCCTCTATGTCCACCGCCTCGAACGCCTGCCGGACCCGCTCGAACTCAGCGTCGTCCTCGATCGTGACGAGCGTGTCATCCTCCATGCGGAAGATCACCGCGGTCTCCGATTCCTCTCCCCCCACCACCGGCTGCAGGACGGCGTAGCGCCGCTGATCCACCTCGAGGACGTCGACCACGCTGAATTCGTGCTCGACCCCGTCCTCATCGAGCAACTTTACGACGTCCTCTTCGCCGCCCAACGGGGGATACCCCCTTGCCCGATCTTCGCCATGCGCCCCACACGCGGGCGTGAAAGCAAGAAGAGTCTAACATCGGCGGCAGGGAGTGTCAACGCGATCATCCATGGAATCTCTTCGAGACTTCCATTGACACGAGGCGCCATGGTCCGTATCATGAAATCGATAGCCGCACGTGGTCCATCACCACCCCGCTCTTAAGTAGCAACGAGGCCGGATCCTCCTCCCGGCCTCGTTGCATTTTCCGCCGGGCCCGCTAGGTGCGGAGCCCGTCGTACACCCAGAGCACCGCCCAGACGTACCACTGGGTCTCCGCGTACGGAGGGATCCCTCCCCATCGGCGCACGGCCGCGGTCCCCGCGTTGTACGCGGCCAGCGCAAGCGGGAGGTTGTGGAACGCATCCAGGTGGAGCCGCAGCAGCCAGGCCGCACCGTACAGATTCTGCAGTGGGTCGCGGGGATCCACGCCGAGTCCCTCCGCGGTGTCGGGCATGAGCTGCCCCAGCCCCGTGGCCCCCACCGAGGAAATCGTCTGATGGTTGAACCGGCTCTCGACATAGATCACCGAGGTCAGGATCCGCGGATCCAGGTGGTACCGGGCGGCCGCATCGAGCACCGCCGCGCCGAGCCAGCGCGCCTGACCCTGGGAGAGCGTCGGGTTGGCGGCGCGCATGAAGACCGCGTACTCCTCGGGCGTCCGCACGAGCCATCGAGGGCGGTCCACCTCGATCCCGAGCATGCCGAGCCACACGGCGGCGCAGCCCTGTTCCGCGGCCGTGGGATGCCGGCGGAGGGCCTCCGTGAACCAGACCACCGCGGCGGCTCGGTTGCCGCGCGCGACCTCGACCGCCCCCATCCACAGCGCGGGCCGGGCCTGGTAGGGCGCCGCGGCGGCCGCCCGGCCAAAGGCCCGCTCGGCCTCCAGCAGCGCGCCCGAGCGATAGTGCGCCTCGCCCTGCGTCATCCACGTCTCGAGCCCGGCCGCGGGCGCCGCACTCGGGCGGGCCGCCGCACCGAGGATCGCCAGGACGGCCACCCCGGCGCGCCACGCCCGCCTCGGACCCGCGATCACAGCATCACCCGGCCGAGGTACCAGTGCAGCAGGCCCGGGCCCCACCACATCGCGCCGAGCGCACCGGCCGCGAGCGCCGGGCCGAATGGGATGTGCTCCCGGCGTCCTTTGAGACGGAGGGCAAGGAGGCACACGCCGACGGCGCCTCCGAGAAACACGCCCAGGAGGATCGCCACCGCGCCGTTCGGCCACCCCAAGAACGCCCCGATCATCGCCGCGAGCTTCGCATCCCCCAGACCCATCCCTTCCTCGCCGAGCAACCGCGCGCTCACGACGTTGATCAGCACGAACGCCCCCCCGAGCGCCGCGGCCGTGGCGGCGGCGCCCGCCGCGGGGCGCCAGCCGGACAGCGCGGCGGTGAACAGGAGCCCGACCACGGTCCCCGGGTACGTCACGCGGTTCGGAATGATGAAGTGGTCGAGGTCGACGAAGAACACGATGATCAGGAGCGTTCCGAGGACCATGCTCTGGACGGCCCGCAGGCTCGGACCGAAGGCGGCGATGCTCTGCACAAAGAGCGCCGCGGTCAGCGCCTCGACGACGGGGTAGCGCCAGCTGATCGGGGCCGCGCACCGCCGGCACCGCCCGCGGAGGAGGACGAAGCTCAGGAGCGGGATGTTATCGTACCACGCGATCGGGGCCGCGCAGTGGGGGCAGTGCGAACCGGGCCAGACCACCGATTCCTGGCGGGGCAACCGGTAGATGCAGACGTTCGCGAAGCT
>VBAO01000105.1:0-2601 GCA_005883865.1 Candidatus Segetimicrobium genomatis | reverse complement strand
GGCCTGCACACCACCGCCGACGGCTTGTACCCTCGATCGAACGCTTCCCACTTGGTCAGGAAGAGCATGCCGTGCTGGATGGGCGGAAGCGAATCGCAGGGCCATCGGTACACCACCTTGGTGTCGCGGTCCCCGACCGCAAAGTAGTCCGCCGGATTGAACCTGACCGCACGATCGGGGAAGGGCAGGTACTGGGGGGAGATCGCTCCGCGCCCGCGGGTGCCCGGGACCCCCCGGATGTCCGCGCCGAAATCCATCCCGAGGGCGACCGCCTTGACCGCCGCCGCCTGGCTCCTGTCCTCGTCGCTCATCGTTAACTCGACGGACACCGGAGGGGGGATCTCCCCGGGCTCGGCCCCCTGCATCTTGGGTATCTGCGCCGAGTTCTGCTGGGGGCCGGTGCTCCGCGTGTGGTAGGCCGAGACCAGCAGCAGCCACGCCGCCAGGTACTTGTCGTCGATGCTCACCGCCCGCTCGAGCGCCGCGATCGATCTGTCGAGATAGTCCGCGCCGTACGGAACCCATCCGAGTCGGTATTGGATGGACGCCTCCCAGTACGCGTACCCCAGCGAGTAGGCCGCGTCGGCGTTCCGCGGGTTCGCGCGGAGCCCGTCCTGGTAGGGCTGGATCGCGCGCATGAACTCCGCCTCGGTGGCATACCGCGTGACGGCGTTGTAGGCGGGGGCGGCCGCGGCGGCCGCCGTCGCGGCCAGCAGCCCCAGCAGCGCGACGACGCCCAGGATCCTCACGACCCGGCCTTTTGGAGGATGTGCGGCGTGATGACGAAGATCACCTCGTTCTGCGTGTTGTCCGTGGACACGCTCTTGAACAGGAAGCCGAGGATGGGGATATCGCCCAGCAGCGGCACCTTCACCGTCGAGTTGATCTCGTTTTTCTGGATGAGCCCGGCGAGCACGATCGGCGTGCCGTCCCTGACGGTCAGCGACGAGTCGGCTTCACGGGTGGCGATCGTCGGCGGGACGTTCGGGCCCGGGGGGGTCTTGATCGTGCTGACCTCCGGGTGCATCTTGAGGGTCACGAAGCCGTCGCTGGTGACCCGCGGGGTCACCTCCAGCTGGACGCCGGCTTCGATGATGACCACCGAAGGGACGCCCTGGGCGTTGACGACCTGGAACGGGATCTTGTCGCCGATGTTCATCTTGGCCGTCTCCCCGTCCCGGACGGCCAGCCGCGGGTTGGCGAGCAGCCTGGACTTGTTCTCCTGGACCAGCGTGTTGAGGCTCGTGAGGAGGGCCGGGGACGTGATCGTCACGACTGCGCAGCATGGATAGGACCCGCCGGTAAAGTTCATCGTGAAGGGGGTCGACGTCTGCCACGCCACGCCGAGGTTGTGGGTCACCTGGGTGGGGACCTCGAGCACCATCGCCTCGACCAGCACCTGCGGCAACGGCGTGTCGATCTGCTTCACCATCGCGTCGAGGACCTCGAGCTGCGCGGCGGACGCGGTCAGGACGATCGAGTTGCTGGCCTTGTCGACCTTCGCCGCCTTCGCGCTGTCCGGGAGCCTGGTGCTCAGAAGATCGATGAACGCCGCCGCGTCGACATAGTTGAGATGGACCACGCGGGTGGTCGCCTTTTCGATGGGGAGGTCCACCCGGGACAGGAGGTCCGCGATCTTGCCCTGTTCCTCGACCGTCCCCACGACCAGGATCGAATTGGTCGCGGTGTCCACCACGACCTGGTCTTTCTTGATTTGGATCACGGGGAGGTAGGTGGTTTGAAACACATCCGCCGACATGTTCGCGACCTGGTACTGACGGAGCACCGGGCGCGCCAGCTTGTCTTTCCGCATGATGAGGAGGTTCGGGCCCACGGTCGCATAGCCCAGGCCGTTCGGCTCCAGCACCAGGCGGAGGGCGTCCTCGAAGGTCACGTTGATCAGACGGATGGTGACCCTGCCCCGGACGTCGGAGTCGGTCACCACGTTGATGTTGGCCGTCTTCGCCAGGGCGGAGATGACGTCGGAGATCTCCGCGTTGCGAAGGTCGAGGTTGATCAGGGTCTGATCGGAGAGCGCGCCCGCGGCCGCCGCGGGGGCGGGCTGCGTGGCCGACGGCGCGGCCGGCGGCAGCGGGAGCTGGGCCGGCACGGCCACCGCCGGGATGGGCCGCCCTTTGGCCTGGATCGGAATCCCAACGAGGATCGCGGCGCTGTCGGGCGATGTCGAGAGCCGCCAGCTGGCCGGATGGCTGAGCTCCACGACGACGCGAACCACGTTCGTCATGAACTGACCCACCCGCACCCTCCGCACCAAGCCGCGGGCCAGGGGCAGCTGCCCGGAGGGCATCCCGAGTTGGGCGCTCTCAACGTCGACGACGATCCAACCCGGTTGGACATCGCGGGTCTGGTAGCGCACCGGTCCCGTCGCCACGATGGAGACCTGGAGCTCGTTCGCCGCCTCCTTGAGGGCCACGCCGGTCACCTTCACCGGGGCCGCCCGGGCCTGGCCCACCGGCCAAGCGGCGAACGCGAGCATCAGCATCAGTCCTGCCGAGATGGATCGCGCGGAATCCCGCGACGGGACGATCATCATGCACCTCCGAAACTCAGCTCGAACGTCACATTGTTCTGCTGG
The DNA here is from genome assembly GCA_005883865.1 of Candidatus Segetimicrobium genomatis. Lineage (GTDB taxonomy): Bacteria > Sysuimicrobiota > Sysuimicrobiia > Sysuimicrobiales > Segetimicrobiaceae > Segetimicrobium. Next base: position 5 of record VBAO01000105.1, on the reverse strand, counting down.
ATCAC
>VBAO01000479.1 GCA_005883865.1 Candidatus Segetimicrobium genomatis | reverse complement strand
GAATCGCGGCGACGTGATCCCGGCGCGCGAGCAGGGTGACCGCCACCCCACTCTCGGAGAGCCGAGCGCCGACCAGGGAGCCGATGGCCCCCGCCCCAAAACAGAGGACATGCATCCTACTTCTTGAGCGGCGCGCGATCGGTAATGTGCAGCTCCGTTCCCGTCACCAGCCGCTGGATGTTGGCCCGATGCCGGTAGATGGCGAGCAGCATCACGATGACCCCGAGGGACATGTACTCCTCGGGCTGCCGGAGCCGCCAGAAGGTGATCGGCACGGAGACCACCGCCAGTAGCGATCCGAGCGAGGAGTACCTGGTGAGGGCCACGGCGATCACCCACACCGCGGCGGCCACGGCGGCCGCCTGCCACGAGAGGCCGAGGAGCACGCCGAACGACGTGGCGATCCCCTTGCCGCCCTGAAACCCGAGGAAGACCGACCAGTTGTGCCCGATGATCGAGGCGAGCCCGCACAGGACCACGGTCCACGGCGCGAACCCCATCCGGAGCGCAACCAGAACGGGCACGATTCCCTTGAGGATATCGACCACAAGCACGACCACCGCCGTGGCGACGCCGGCCACGCGGAGGACGTTGACCGTCCCGATGTTGCCGCTCCCGTGGCGCCGGATGTCCTCGCCGGCGAGGACGCGGACCACAACGAGGCCGGTCGGGATGGCGCCAACGAGATAGCTCAGAATAATGACCGCGAGCGGCATGCCCCCCCTCCTCGCGTCACCGCGTGGTTCGCGCGGACGCGGCCGGCCTCCTCCTCCGGGGGACCCAGCGGAGCGGCGTGCCCGCGAGGTCGAATCCCTCCCGGAGCCGCCGCTCCAGGTAGCGCCGGTACCCGTCGGTGAACAGCCTTGGGTCGTTGACGAACAGCACGATCGTGGGGGGGCGGGTCGTGGGCTGCGTCGCGTAGTAGATGTTGAGCTGCCGGCCGGCGGGATCCGCCGGGGGATTGTGGGCGCCCAGCGCTTCCGCGATCACCCGGTTGAGCGGTCCCGTTGCGATGCGCGTGGCGCGGGCCTGGGCGGCGCGCAGTACGGCCGCCATCAGCTGCTCGATCCCGCGGCGTTGGGTGGCGACCGTCGGGACCACCAGAACCTCCCCCAGGAACCGGAGCCGCTCCTGGGCCACCCGCCGGACCTGCTCGGGGGTATGGCCGCTGAGGAGATCCCACTTGTTCACCGCGATGACCGAGGCGCGCCCGGCCTCGTAGACCATGCGCGCGATCCGCTGGTCTTGATCCGCGATGCCCTCGCGCGCGTCGATGACCAGGACCGCGACGTCGGCCCGCTCGAGGGCGTCCTGGGCGCGGCGCGTGCTATAGTACTCGACCCCGTCGTCCACCCGGCTCCGGCGGCGCAGCCCCGCGGTGTCGATGAGGACGACCCGGCGGCCGTCGTAGAGCAACGGGGTGTCGGTCGCGTCCCTGGTCGTCCCCGGCCGCGCGTCCACGATGACCCGCTCCTCGCCGAGGAGGGCATTGACGAGAGAGGACTTCCCCACGTTCGGACGGCCGAGGAACACGACCCCGACCGCGGCCCGACGGCGACCACGGCGTCCAGGAGCTCGCCGATGCCCAGGCCGTGCGCGGCCGAGACCATGATCGGCCCCCCAGCCCGAGGGCGTGGAACTCGTACGCTCCCGCCTCCAGTTGGGGGGTGTCGACCTTGTTGGCGACGACGAGCACCGGACGGTCGCGGCGGCGCAGCACGTCGGCGATCTCGGCGTCCTGCGGGGTGAGCCCCGCGGCCGCATCGACGAGAAAGAGGACGACCTGGGCCTCCGCGATCGCCCGCTCGGCCTGGCGCCGCACCTGGACGGTGAGCGGCTCGGTCTCGCCCGGCACGAGCCCGCCGGTATCGACGAGGAGGAACTCCCGCCCCCCCCACTCGCAGGGGACCTGGAGGCGATCGCGCGTGACGCCGGGGACGTCGGAGACGATCGCGTGGCGGCGCGCCAGCAGCCGGTTGAACAGGGTGGACTTCCCGACGTTCGGACGGCCGACGATGGCGACGGCGGTCAGCGGCGGAGCGGCCAACGGCGTCGGGTCGGAATGGGCTGGGCGCGGCGGGCGCCCGGCGGTCACGCCCCTCCCAGCTCCTGAAGCCGCAGCATCACCGCCTCGATGATCCAGGTGGGGGTGCTGGCGCCCGACACCACCCCCAGCGTGTGGTACGTGGGCAGGCCGCGCGCGCGGCCCATCTCCGCCAGGCGGGTGGTGTTGGAGCTCCCGTGCCCGCCGACGACGAGCAGGGCGTCGATCAGAGGCATCATCGCGTCCGTCTCTTCCTGCCGGACCGTGATGGCCGGGCACAGCGTGTTGAGGACCTTCAACTCCCGAACCCGGAGGACGAGGTCCGCGACGATCTGGCGAAAGTTCTCCTGGGATTGCGTCGTCTGGGACACGACGCCCAGCTTGCCGGTGATCTTGACCGCCGCCGCTTCCTCGCGGGTGTGGACCACGGTGACCCGGTCGCCCAGGAGTTCCTTGAGCGTGACCATCTCCGGGTGCCCGTGGTCGCCGACCGCGATCACCTGATAGCCCTCCGCGGCGAGCCGTTCGGCGAGCGCGTGCGCCCGGATCACCACCGGGCACGTCGCGTCGACCACCGCCATCCCGCGCCGCCGGGCCTCGTCCAGCACGGCGTGCTCGACCCCGTACGCGGAGACGACGAAGGCGTTCCCGTCCAGATCCCCGTGGCG
>VBAO01000478.1 GCA_005883865.1 Candidatus Segetimicrobium genomatis | reverse complement strand
GCCCCCAATCATGCCGTTGCAAGCCATCCCGTGATCGTGCCGACTTGTCTAGCATGAAGACGAGCCCCTCAGATGAGGGGCTCGTCACGGCCGAGCGACGGGAGCGACAGGAGGCGGCGCGGGCCGCCTCCTGTCGAGGAACGCGTCTACCGCGGGCAGATCTTCCAGATCACGCCGGTTCCGGGGATCTGGAGGAGAGGGCCGTCCCCGGCGACTTTGAACTTGGCCGCCGGGTCCGACTGGCCGAAGTCCCGCACGGCGCCGTAATCGACGACATAGGCGCAACCATCGGGGCCAAATTTGATGTTTGTGGGGCGGTTGAAGCCGCGCTTGCCGTCGACGAACGCCTGCTCGAACGTGGTGTTGTGGGCAAACCGCATGATCTTGAGGACAAGCGGCTGGCCGGGCGCGCTGAAGTTGATCAGCTTGACCTCGTGCCCGACCTCGGGAGCGGGTGCGGTGGCATTCGCCTTGGAGAATCCGAAGTCTCCCTCAAGCGTGTACAGCGCGGCCCCAGACTGGACCGGCCCCCTGGCGAACCCGTCGGGCGCAAAATCGATTCCGGTGAACGAGGAATCCGCCGCCTCGAGAGCCAGAGGCGACGTGATCGGCTGGGGCGGGAACGCGAGGACGTCCGCGATGGGGACATCCTTGGCGAGGACCAGCGCACAGGGGAGATCATCCCCCGGTCCGCAGATGGGATTGTAGATCGCCTGGCTCGCCGGCAGGAAACCGTATCGGTCCGGCCAGCCGTGGTAGTCCGGGGTGCCGTCCGGATTCTGGCGGGCCAGCTGCAGCGCATCCGGGGCGTTATTGGACGGCCGCGCGCCGCGTTCATCGGCGCCATCCTCGCCCACGAGCAGCCCCCCCATCAGGGCATGATTCGCCGGCGCGAACCGGATGGCGTACCCGTTCCGGTACCCCCAGGAGAACGGCTGAATCGTGTTCTCCGGATGCGCCATGTCCAGCCGCGCGCGCAAGATGGCGCCGTCGCATACGCCCGGGTGCGTCGCGTCTTGGAACGCGCTCACGGTTGTACGCTTGTGGCCGAAGGGGGCGTACCCGCTCGTCAGCACGCCGCTGCCCGAATCAAAGACGTTGCCGCTGAGCGTGATGTCCTGACACGGGATGTCCCACTGGTTGAGGCCGCCGTTGTTATCGAGGCCGACCACGCCGGAGTTGGTCGTGGACCCCTGGGACCAGTAAATCCACTGCCCGTTGAAGGCGAGTTGCTCCGTCGGGTGGTCACCGGTCGGGAGACCCGTGATGAACGGGGTGACCTGCCCGCTTCTGGCGTTCACCGTCACGATACGCGAGCTATTATTCTGCCCGCCTCCGTGGGTGGCCTGGTTCGAATCGGTGGCGAAGAGCCGCGCACCATGGCCCTCACCCTCATCCTCGTAGGAGCGCCGCGCGCCCTCGTCCTCTCCCGCCCGCGGTCGGCTTCGCCAGAGGACCCGCGATCGGGTTTCCCTCCTGGTCGAACACCAGGATGTCGGGCGTGAAGGGATTGTCGGAGGCAAACGTGCCGCCCGGCCACTTGGTCTCGTCGTTGCACCGGCTGGGCAGACCGTGCCCCGATTCCAACACGTAAACCTGGAAGTGCTCCCCGCTGCCGCGGAACGCGATCCCGGTCGGGAAATTCAGGTCCCTGGCGAAGACCGATACCTTGAAGCCGGACGGGACGACGATGTCCTCGCCGTTGCCCGGATTGTAGAGGACTGCTTCCCCGGGGCAGAGCGGGTTGGACGCCATATTCGATTGCGCGGAGCCCGGAATCGGCGTCGGCAGCATCAGCATCAGAGCCATCCCCAGCACCACGGCGGCATACAGTCGAATGCGGACCATTCCATACCCCCCATCTGCTCGAAATTTGGAGTGCGGCACGCGTCTTGCCAGCGCGGGTGGACCCGCAGGACGGTGGCTCAGCACACCGGCGGGGCGCGCGAACCTCGCCCTTCCCCGGGGCCGAAAGGGTGTCTCCCAGAACTCCGTGCGCCAGTCTCCATATGCGCGAGGTCGGGCCTGCCTGTCCGCCCGACAGGCAGGCCCCACCGGTTGTCTCTTCCGGCAGCGTCAGTGGCCCGCTCGGCCGAGAAGCCCAGCGTCGGCGTCTTGCGCGTGAGGCTCAATCATCGCCACCACCGTGATCCTCTCCCTCCTCGTGCCTCTCCGCCGCGAACACACCGATCTGCCCGACCCTCACGATATTCCCCTGTGCATCTTTCAGTTCCGACAGCGGGACAAAGATATGGTTGTTGATCGGGTCCACCGCCACCGAATGGGGGCCGGCGACCGGCGCACGAGGGTTGGGACCCGTGGGGACGTTGGTGATCCAGGTGTTGGCCTTGGCGTCGATGACGCCCAAGACCGGCGTAATCGGGGCGCTGGGCGTCACCCTGAACTGGTAGGATGCCAGATAGTAGCGGTGGTCTCCCGGATTGAACCAGACCTCGTCGGAGCCGCCGACCTGTGTGATGGTCGCCACGGGAGACCCATTCCGTGCGTCGATGATGAGCGTCTGCACGACGCCCCCCAGCACGATCCCGTCGCCGCTGCACCCCACCAGGAGGTGTTGATGCGGACCGAGCGCAAGCCCATGCGGTTGACAGTTGTTGACCGGAAAGCCCGGCTCACGCTCCAACGTCCGGGGATTCACCACGGCGATCTCCCCCGTGTGATGGTTGCCGTTGACCTCCGGGAGCGCAATGTAAAACAGGTTGGTTCCTGGATCCCACACCGCCTGCTCGATCCCGTTGGTCGCGTCGTCAAAGACGATGCGCATGACCACGTCCCGGCTTTCGACCGAGATGATGCTGACGAACGGTGACGGCGATTCGGCATCGTTGGCGACCACGATGAGACCGTCCCTTTGATCGAGGGCAAGTTCGTCGGCCCGATTGACTCCTCCGGTCGAAATGGTCGCCACGCGCTCGCGGGTGCGAAGGTCAAAGACCTTGACGGTGCTGTTGCCGTCGGTCGCCCACAACTCGCCGCCGCCCTCATGCCCATCCTCGTGCTCGTCCTCCGAGTGCACCACCACCACGCCGTTCGGTCCAGACGTATCATTATTTCCGGTAAACCCCACGAAGCCGCCGATTCTGCCGAGGAAGGCGTTGTTCTTCGCGTTGACCACGTCGACGCCCTTATGGGTGCGATCGGCCAGGTAATAGGTCTGGGTGGATGGGTCAACGTAGCTGATATCGAAGGCCGTGAGGCCGGGAACCTCGACCGAGGCGATTTGCCGATACGTACCCGTTGCGAGTGTCGACGACGGTCCCACGAGGATCCCG
>VBAO01000477.1 GCA_005883865.1 Candidatus Segetimicrobium genomatis | reverse complement strand
GCCGGGGCGACTCCGGGATCGGGTTCCCGGCCTCGTCGCAGACGTCGCAGAGCACGAGCGCGGTCTTTTCGAGCCACGGCAGGCGGCGCAGGGTCCCGAGGTCGGGCCGGAGCCACACGTCGTGGTAGCCGGTCGCCCAGCTGGTCAGGCGGTACCCCGGCAGGGGCTCCATCTCGACGTCGCACGCCAGGAGGTAGCTGCAGGCATGCGCGCCGTCCCGGGCGACCTGTTCGACGAAGAACCGTCCGGTGACGCGCTTCCCCACCAGCCGGCCCTGCATGTCCACCATCGCGGCGATGACCGTGTCGATTTCGCGGCCCGCCACCTGCTCGTGGAGCGCCTCGAGCGTCAGCCGGCCTGGGGCTGGCTCCGCCATGCCCGCGCCTCCCTTCGTGCGCCGGACTCATGCCGATGGCGTTGTCGACCCGGCGAATGGCTACGACCGCGGTGATCAACGGCGAGCGCCTCTGGAGCGCGTTGATGGCGATGGCGGAGATCGGCCGCACGCCCGCGGGAGGGGTGCGGCGGCTCGCGCTGAGCGATGAGGACCGCCGGGCGCGCGACCTCCTGGTGGAGTGGCTGCGGGAGGCCGGGTGCGCGGTGCGGGTCGACGACCTCGGCAACATCTATGGCCGCCGGGACGGCGATGACGCCGGCGCGACGGCGGTCGTGTGCGGGTCGCACCTCGATACGGTGCCGACCGGCGGCCGGTTCGACGGGGTGCTGGGGGTGCTGGCCGCGCTCGAGGCCGTGCGCGCGATGCGCGACGCGGACCTGCGGACGCACCGCCCCGTCGAGGTCGTGTGCTGGACCAACGAGGAAGGCGTCCGCTTCGCGCCCGCGATGCTCGCGAGCGGGGTGGTGTGCGGGCGGTTCACGGTCGACGAGGCCTACGCCGCCCGGGATCAGGACGGCCGGACCTTCGGCGAGGAGCTGCGCCGGATCGGGTACCTGGGCAAGCCCGAGCACCGGATGCGGTCCGCGGCCGCGTACGTCGAGTTGCACGTCGAGCAGGGCCCCACCTTGGAGGAGGAGGGCGCGCAGGTCGGGATCGTCGAGGGCGTGGAGGGGATCTCCTGGGGGTGGGCGGACGTCACGGGCCGGGCGGCCCACGCGGGACCGACCCCCGTGGGCGATCGCAGGGATGCGCTCGTCGCGGCCAGCCGGATCGTGCTCGCGCTCCGGGCGCTCTGCGCCGAGTTGCCGGGGGTGCGCGCCACCGTCGGCCGCTGCGAGGTGGTCCCCAACGCGATCAACGTCATTCCGGGCGCCGTGCGGCTGTCGACCGATCTGCGGGCGCGCACCGCGGACCTCCTCGCAACGGCATCGCGCAGGCTGGAGGAGGTGTGCGCGGCGGTGGCCAGGGACGATCGGGTGGAGGTCCGCGCGCGCGAGTTCTGGCAGAGCCCGCCCACCCCGTTTCATCCGGCGGTCCTGAGCGCGGTGGCCGATGCCGCCCGCGATCTCGGGCACACGACGCTCCGGCTGTGGGCGGGCGCCGGGCACGACGCGAAGTACGTGGCCGACCGGCATCCGGCGGGCATGATCTTCGTGCCGAGTAGCGGCGGGCTCAGCCACAACGAGGCCGAGTGGACCTCGAAGGACGACTGCGTTCGCGGTGCGTCCGTGCTGCTGGGCGCGGTTCTCCGCCTCGCGGCGGCGTGATGGTCCGGCAGGCGCACCTTGCCCGGTTGGGATCGCGAACGTTTGATGTGCTGGTCATCGGGGGTGGGATCACCGGAGCCGGGGTGGCGCTCGAGGCGGCGGCTCGAGGGCTCTCCGTGGCGCTCGTCGAGCGGGGGGATTTCGCGCAGGGCACCAGCAGCTGGTCCACCAAGCTCATCCACGGCGGGCTGCGCTACCTTCCCATGCTCGACATCGCCCAGGTGCGAGAAGGGCTCGTGGAGCAGAACGCGCTGTTTCGAAACGCCCCGCACCTGGTCCGCCCCGTTCCGTTCCTGGTGCCGCTCTACCGGGGGGCCAGGCGCCCGCTCGGGCTCGACCTCCCGGGTCCGCTGCGCGCGGGCCTCCCGGCCGGCCTGGGGATGGGCCTGTGGGCGTACGACCTGCTGGCCGGGCGGCGCGGGAGGTACCGTCACCGCCGGCTCACGGCGGACGGGGCGGCCGCGCTCGTTCCCCCGATCCGCCTCGAAGGGCTCCGCCTCGCCTACCTGTACTACGACGGCCTGACCGATGATGCCCGCCTGACGCTCACCGTGCTCCAGACAGCGGCGTCGCTGGGGGCCGTGGTGGCCAACTATCTCGAGGCGACG
>VBAO01000104.1 GCA_005883865.1 Candidatus Segetimicrobium genomatis | reverse complement strand
CTTGTGGCGCGGCTGAACTTGCTGTGGAGATGAAGATCAGCGATGATCCGCATGGGAGTGGATTCGTGTCTCTGGGTCGTTATCCTCTCCCGCGCGGCGGCGCGGTCACAGTTGCGCCGCCATGCCGCAGGCGAGCGCTTTGATGACGACCGGGATGAACGCGGGCCGCCGCAGCCCCGCCGCCCACGCGATGCGGAGGAGCGGCAGGAAGAGGCGCGACTGGAACTGGGTATCGCCGGCGCGCTCGAGGCTGCTGCGAATCT
>VBAO01000103.1 GCA_005883865.1 Candidatus Segetimicrobium genomatis | reverse complement strand
TCGAGGTACCAGACCGGGGGACGCCGGGTGACCCCCGGATCGACGCACAACCCGACCCGCGCGCGATCCGGGCCGACCGGCATCAGCCAGGCGAAGAACCCGGGGGCCACCCCCCGGCCGAGAAACAGCTCAGGGGTGTCGGGCTCGATCCCGCCCACGCCCCGCATATGGTATTGGAGGCCAATCGCGTGCCGCCGCGGGAGCCGGACCCCCAACGTTCCGGGCAGCCGGGGGGCCGCGCCTTCGGCGTCGATGATGAGGCGGCCCGTGGCTTCGAAGGACCGGCCGCTCCGCAGCCCGGACACGATCACGCCGCCGTTGTTCCGCCGGGCCGCCGTGATGCGAACGCCCGTCATCACCTCGGCGCCCGCGGAGGCGGCCCGCGCCGCGAGCCAGCGGTCGAACGCGACCCGGTCGACGACGTAGGAATCCACGGAGGCGCGGCGAACCCGGACCGACACCCCGCCGGGCGAGTGAAACACCGCTGCGCTGACGGCGTTCATCGCCAGGGTCCGGGGGATCTCGAAATCGGCGAAGGCGTGATGCGAGAGTTTTCCGGTGCAATGGCTTGGGACGCCGACGGTGGGATGCTCCTCGACGAGCAGGGTACGGAGCCCTCCGCGGGCGGCGGCGCGGGCGGCTTCCGCCCCCGCGGGCCCCGCCCCGACCACGATGACCTCATACGCCGTCACGGAGGTGTGGGGGTTCGAGGCGGCGCGGGGGATTCCCTCCGCGATTTTCCGCGTTGTCGCGGGTGATGACCACGCAACGGGGGGCCGCCCTGTTCGTCCTGGGATGCCTCCTGGCCGCCCCCGCCGGGGACAGGGCCGCGTCCGCGCAGACCGGCGTCCCCCCCGGCGCCTCGTCTGTGGTGCGAGATTTCATCGACGTGCCTGGGGCCGGGAGCACGCAGGCGCCATCACTGGTCTTCGTCTTCGTCCCGGGGCTGAATTCTGGGCCAAACACCGCCGACATCCTTGCCCGCGCCCTGGTCGGCGCGCGGGGTCCAGAGCTCCAGGTCTGGGTCGTCGCGGCGCGCTCCACGCTCCTCCAGGACCGTCGGGGGATCGAGGCGGCGCTCGACTACCGGCACCCGGATTTCGCGCTCGGGTACTACTACGGGTCGCTCGAGATCGAGGGGACTACCTTCCACCGGGTCAGAGGCCCGGACGTGCCCTACATGGCATACTGGGGGTTGGACGTCCACCTGCGCGACATCCGAGCGATCGTCCATGAAGTCCGGTCGCGCTACCCGAACGCCAGGGTGGTCCTCGGGGGCCACTCCCTCGGCGGGATCCTCGCAGCGGCGTACGCCGGCTATGATTTTGCCAAAGTACCGGGGTCCGCCAGGCCGATCCCACGGCCTCGAGGGGTCCTTCCGCCTCCCACGGATATCGGCGCCGAGGATCTGGCGGGACTGCTGTTCCTCGATGGCCTGCCCCTCCGGATCCCGCTGCGGATCACCCCCGACAGGTATCTCCGTGGGTTTTGGGTCCCGATCCTCGGCAGAATCCCGGGCGTCGAGCGCCTGACCGACCCGGATCCCAAGAAGCGGATCGCGCCGTTCACCAGGTCCAGCAAACTCGCGCGCACCGAGGACAGCATCCTGCTCGACGTCGTGAGCGTGTATGCATTGCTGCGACCGGAAGCGCCGAGCTACTTCCCCTTCCCCCCCAGGCGGGGCGTTCGGATCGCGAATGACGCGCTCGTGGCGGGGATCTTGTCGGACCAGATGCAGCCCGATACCCTGGTCCGCGCCGGGGTCGAGCAGCCCGTGGGGGTCTTCGCCCGGGTTCCCGACCCCGCGAACCTCAACCCCCACGGGCTCCTGGATCTCCAGAGCGGGCACCCGGCGCCAGGAGAACCCCTGATCCGCCTCCCCCCAGCCGGTTCGGAACCGCGCCCCCGGGTGCCGGTCCGCGAGCTGATCGAGGCGATCCTGAGGCCCGGCGGGGATTTCACGGAGTGGTACTTCCCATGGCGGCTCCTGCTCGATGCGGCGCTCGCCGCCCCCCTTGACCCCGAGGATCCGTTTGCCGGCCGCTACTTCAGCCTCACGCACGTCGGCGACACCCGGCTGCCGATGCTGATCTTCGGGGCCGGTCACGGGCTCGTCCGCTCGGCCGGAGCGACCGAGTACTATCTGCGGCACGTCGCGACCCCTCCCGACCGCGTGACGGTGAAGATCTTCCCAGACTTTTCCCACCTGGATATCGCGGATGCGGACCCGAACCCCGCGGTGCCGATGATCCTCACCTGGCTCAGGACAGTGATACACTAGCCGAAGGGGGAACGATGCGCACGCCCGTCTTGGTCACGATCGTGGCTATCGCCGGCGCCCTGGCGGCCGCCGGACCCGTCCCCGCCGGCGCGCCGTGCTCGGTCCCGCTGTTTGCCTACCACACCGGCATCGTGGTCCTGAGCGAGGGGGGACGCGTCACACGCGTTCGCGTGCAGATCGCCGACACGCCGGACCGCCGTCAGGTCGGCCTGATGTGCCGGCCGGCGCTGGATCCCGACGCGGGAATGCTCTTTATGTTTCCCGCCCCCATCCAGGGGGCATTCTGGATGAAGAACACCCTGATCCCTCTCGCGATCGCGTTCATCGACAGCGACTGGCGCATCGTCCAGATCACGGAGATGGCGGTGGCGCCCGACCCGGCCGCGGGCGCGTTTGCGTACTACGGGCCCCCCAAATCCTACCGCTACGCCCTCGAGGTGAACACGGGGTTCTTCGCCAGGCACGAGATTTCCGAACGGGCGGAGGTACGGTTCATCCCCACGGAAGGCGGGGGGATCCCCGCCCATTCGCCCATCGAGCCATGGCCGTTCGCGCCCAAGGAACCTGGAAACCTGGCCTTCGCCCGCTGAATATCGAGATCTAGCTCGGAAACACGCGGATTTTCGGCCTCATCCTTTGGATTTCTGCTTGAGTCGGGGGCCGGTGCCTGTTATGATGGAAACGCCCCGACGCGTTGCAAGGAGGAAACTGCATGAGACATCCTGTGTCAACCCCCGTAGTTCAGGCGGTTGCCGCAGCCGCGTGGACAATACGTTGGGCGGAGCTATGATGGGCGGGATCGTAGGGCCGGTGGTCCTGCCAGCACCGCCAGAGCACACGGAGCCATGCGCGGGCGAGGATGCGGGTCGCATGGGGGTGATCACACCCGCGGCCGCGGGCCTGTTGGTAGACTTGGGCGGCCCAGGCCGAGGCGTGGCGCGAATTGTCGGCAAACGTGGTGAGGGCGAGCCGCAGCCGTTTATTGCACGCCCAGCGGAAGGTCACCGCTCGGTGTTTTCCCGAGGCTTGGGTGACGGGGGCCACGCCCGCTTCCGCGGCCAGGTGTTCATACGACGCGAACCGCAGGCGCTCGTCGCCCAGTTCTGCCAGGAGTTGTGCCGCGTTGATGCGGCCGGCGCGTGGAAAGGACATCAGGATCGGGCCGTCGACATGGACGGCGATGGCATGCTCAATGGCGCTGGCGAGATGGTGGAGCTGCCTCACCAGCGGCTCCAGGACGGCGACGAGCGCACGGACCAATTCGCCCTTGGCCTCACTCTCGGCCTCACCGCATGGAGCGATCGGAGCCTGGTGGAGGCGCGCCAACAACTCAGGGGCAGGACGACGCCCGCAGTAGTGATGCTGCGCGAGGAAGGCGGCGAGCCGCTGTTCTCCGAGCCGCTGGGCGGTGTGGGGCGTGGGGTAGCGGTGGAGGAAGGCCAGGGAGATGGGGGAGTCGATGTCGGCGAAGATCTGGGCGGCGCCAGGCCAAAAACTCTCGAGCAGCGCGCGGAGCTGATTGGCGAGCGCCACGCGCTGGGCCACCAGATCGTCTCGGGTGCGGACCAGGGCGCGCAGCGCACGGGTTTCGTCGGAGAGCGGCTGAAGCGGACGGAAGCGGTGGCCGTCGGTGCGCAGCAAGTCGGCGAGGATGAACGCATCCCCGGCATCGCTCTTGCCTTGGGCGGCGGCGTAGCGGGTGCGCGAGGCTTTGAGCGCGTTGGGGTGAATGGGTACAACGATGAAGCCCCCGTCCACCAGGCTGTCGATCAGGAGCCCGGAAGGACGCTCGACCGCCACGGGAATGGTTGCGGGCGGTGCCAGTCGCGCGAGCCGCGTGCGCAACTCGGCCAGGCCGACTGCTGTATGGGGGATCGTGGTGTGCCAGACGATCTGCGCGCGCTCGTTGATAACACATACCGCGTGTTCCTGGCTCGCCCAATCCAGTCCGACGAAGTAGGACATCCGCCCCTCCTTGCACGAAGCTCTCCGGTGCTGGGGGGTCCCTTCCGGTCGCTCACTAACCGGCGCTCCGACCCCGCAGGGACTCGGGCGCGTCATCCTGTCGCCGGTTTGGACCTCCCGGCCTCTCCGAAGGGGCAGGTCTCATGCGGGCCGTCGAACGGCGAGCGACCCTGGCCCTCCCCGAAGAGGCACCGGAGGCACTTTCAACATCCCCGATCCATCCGCCTTAACCCTGCGCCATCTCTGCGAAAGGTACACTAGTGAGCATCCCCGATTCGGGCGGGCGCTATGACCTGATCGTGGTCGGCGGCGGCCCGGCCGGGTACGTGGGCGCGATCCGCGGCGCCCAGCTGGGCCTCAGGACGGCCGTGGTCGAGCGGGAGAAACTCGGGGGGACCTGCCTCCACGTCGGGTGCATTCCGACGAAGGTGCTCCTGCACACCGCCGAGCTCCTGGAAACGATGCGGGCCGGCGCGGAGATGGGCATCCAGGCCTCCGGCCTCGCGCTGGACTACGGCCAGGTGCGCCGCCGGATGGACCGGGTGGTCACCACGAACTTCCGCGGTGTCGAGTTCCTGATGCGCAAGCACGGCATCGCGGTCTTCCCGGGGGACGGCCGGCTCCTTGGGCCCACCCGCGTGCGGGTCGCCGCCACCGACGGGTCGGAGCTGATCCTCGAGGGGCGGCACATCCTGGTGGCGACCGGATCGCGCCCCCGCACGCTGCCCGGCGTCGTGATCGACAACCACCGCGTGCTGGACAACGCCGGCACGCTGCGGCTCCCCGCGGTCCCCCGCTCCCTCGCGATCCTCGGCGCCGGGGCGGTGGGGACCGAGTTTGCCAGCCTCTTTGCGGCGTTCGGCGCCGCGGTGACGCTCATCGAGATGATGCCGGCGATCCTCCCGCTCGAGGACGAGGACGTCTCGGGCGTCGTCGCGCACGAACTGGGCCGCCGCGGGGTCGCGATCCGGACCGGGACCGCCGTGACCGGCGTCACCGCGTCCGCCGACGGCGTCCGGATCGCGGTGCGCACCGGCACCGCCGAGGACACGATCGAGGCCGAGTACGCGCTGGTGGCGGTCGGCCGCGCCCCGGTGATCGAGGACCTGGGGCTGGAGGCGGTCGGGCTCGAGCCCAGGCGCGGGGGCATCCCGGTCGACGGACGGATGCAGACCGCGGTGCCGACGGTCTGGGCCGCCGGCGACGTCATCGGCGGGCTGCTGCTCGCCCACGTGGCCTCGGCGGAGGCGATGGTGGCCGTCGAGGCGATCGCCGGGCAGGAGCCTCGCGGGCTCGACCCGATGCTCATGCCGCGGGCGACCTACTCGATCCCCCAGGTCGCCTGTTGCGGCCTCACGGAGCGCGAGGCGCGCGAGCAGGGGCGCGAGGTCGCGGTCGGCCGTTTCCCCTTCACCGCGAATGCCCGGGCGGCGATCCTCGGACGCCGCGAGGGCTTCGTGAAGATCGTCGCCGACCGTGCGCTCGGTGAGATTTTGGGTATCCACATGGTAGGATCAGAGGTGACCGAACTGCTCCCCGAGGGCGTGCTCGGCAAGGCCCTCGAAGCGACGGTGCTGGAGATCGGCCAGGCGGTCCACGCGCACCCGACCCTCTCCGAGGCGGTGAAGGAAGCCGCGCTGGCCGCGCTCGGCCGCGCCGTCCACGGGTGAACCCTCCGGAGCGTTCCCCCGTGAACGGCCCGCAGTCCCCGCGCCAGGGGAGGAGCGCCGTTCGGGAGCGGGGAAGAGTTACGCCGGCCTCGGATGGAGGAGATTCTGGTTCCATGAGCGCAAAGAGCGCAAAGGAGACCACAGCCCGTCCATCCCCGGGCAAAGGCGAGGCGGCAGCCCGCGGGCCCGGGGACCCCGGCCCTGCCGGGATGCTCGAGATGTTCTACTATCTCTGCCTCGCCCGCGCCGTGGACGAGCGGATGTGGGCGCTCCAGCGGTCGGGGAAGGCCGCGTTCGTGATCTCGGGCCAGGGACACGAGGGCGCCCAGGTCGGCGCCGGCTACGCGCTGGATCGGGAACTGGACTGGCTGGTGCCCTTCTACCGGTCCGTGGCCGCGGTCCTCATGAAAGGCATGCCGCCCGCCGAGCTCTTCCTGATCCAGCTCGGCCGGGATCCCGATCCGAGCAGCGGCGGCCGCCAGATGCCCGGGCACTACGGCCACTCCCGCCACAAGATCCTGTCCACGAGCAGCCCGGTCGCGACCCAGGTGGTGCACGCGGCCGGGATCGCGTACGCGGCCAAGGTGCGGGGCACCGGCGAGGTATGCCTCACCGCGCTCGGTGAGGGCGCGACGAGCGAAGGCGACTTTCACGAGGCGCTCAACTTCGCCGGCGTGCACCGGCTCCCCGTCGTGTTCGTCGTTGAGAACAACGGGTACGCGATCTCGGTGCCGGTGAGCAAGCAGATGGCCGTGCCCACCGTCTCATCCCGGGCGGCCGGGTACGGCATGCCGGGGGTGACGGTGGACGGCAGCCACGTGCTGCAGGTCTACGAAGCGGCCCGGGCGGCCGTCGCCCGCGCCCGCCGGGGCGAAGGGCCGACGTTGCTTGAAGTCACGGTGCCCCGGCTCACCGCGCACAGCAGCGACGACCAGCAGGAGAAGTACCGGCCGAGCGAGGAGCTCGCCCACCTCCGGGAGCGGGATCCCGTGCGCGTCTTCGCCGCCGAGCTTCGCGAGCGCGGGGTGCTCACCCCCGCCAAGGAGCAGGAGATCCGGGCGCGGATCACCCGCGAGGTGGACGAGGGCACCGAGATCGCCGAGGCCGCCCCGCTGCCCGATCCGGCGACCGCCACCCGGTACGTGTACGCCGAGCCGCCCGACGCGGGCCGATAGCCGTGGCCGACAAGCGATTCCTGGACGCGATCCATGACGCGCTCCACGAGGAGATGTCCCGGGATCCGTCTGTCGTGGTGCTGGGAGAGGACGTGGGAAAGAAGGGAGGCGTCTTCGGGGTCACCGAGGGACTGTATCAGGCCTTCGGCGAGGCCCGGGTGATCGACACCCCGCTCGCCGAGTCGTGCATCGTGGGGGTGGCGGTCGGGATGTCGGTCAACGGGCTGCGTCCCGTGGCGGAGATCCAGTTCGCCGATTTCATCCACCCCGCGTTCGATCAGATCCTCAGCGAGGCGGCCCGATTGCGGTACCGCTCCAAGAACGACTTCGGATGTCCGATCGTCATCCGCACCCCGTATGGCGGCGGCGTGCACGGTGCGCTCTACCACTCGCAGTCGATCGAAGCGTTTTACGCGCACGTCCCCGGGCTCAAGGTGGTCGTGCCCTATACCCCCGCGGACGCCAAGGGCCTGCTCAAGGCGGCGGTCCGGGACCCCGACCCGGTGCTCTTCCTCGAGCACAAGAAGATGTATCGCTCGGTGCGTGGGGAGGTTCCCGACTCAGAGTTCACGGTGCCGATCGGGCCGGCCGCGATCCGGCGGCCCGGGCGGGATCTCAGCATCTTTGCCTACGGATTGATGGTGCATGAGTCGCTTCAGGCGGCGGAAGCGCTCGGCAAGGAGGGGATCGAGGCCGAGGTCGTGGACGTGCGGACGCTCCGGCCCCTCGACACGAAGACGATCCTCGCGAGCGTCGAGCGGACGAACCGGGCGCTCATCGTCTACGAGGATAACCGGTTCGGCGGCTTCGGCGGGGAGATCGCCGCCACGATCGCCGAGGAAGGGTTCCGCAACCTCGACGCACCGCCGACCCGGCTCGCGGGCCCCGACGTCCCGGCGGTGCCGTTTTCCCATCCGTTCGAAGAGTGGTTCATGATCTCCGCCCCGAAGATCGCCGCCGCGGCCCGCGCGCTGGTCGCCTACTAGAGAGGCCGCGGATGCCGACCGAGATCAAGATGCCCCAACTGGGTGAAAGCGTCCACGAGGGGACGATCGGGAGGTGGCTCAAGCGCCCTGGTGACCCGGTCGCGAAGTACGAGCCTCTGGTCGAGGTCATCACGGACAAAGTGAACGTCGAGATGCCGTCGCCGTTCGCGGGGGTGTTGCGGGAGATCCTTGTCGCGGAGGGCGGCACGGTGGTCGTGGGCACCGCGATTGCCGTGATCGAGGAGCAGGCGCGGGCATCCGCCCCGGCGGGCGCCCCGCCGGCCGCCCCGCCGGCCGCGATGGGTTCGAGCCCCGCCGCGCCTGGGAGGACGCCCGACGGCGGACGGCCCCCCGCACCCGCGTCCCCGCGTCCCGGGGCGGCGGTGAAGCTGACCCCGGTCGTCCGCCGTCTGATGGAGGAGCACCAGATCGGCGCCGGCGAGTTGACGGCCATCGTAGGGAGCGGAGAGGGGGGCCGGATCACCAAGGAGGATGTGGTCCGCTATCTCGAGACCCGCGCGCCCGGGTCCCGGGGCGCCGCGCCGGCCGCGACCCGCCCCACCCCTGCCCCGCCCGGCGGGGGCGACCGGCTCCACCCGCTCACACCCCTGCGCCGGACGATCGCGGAGCGGATGGCGCGGAGCAAGCGGGAGATCCCCCACGCCTATGGGATCGTCGACGTCGATCTCACCGCCCTGGTGCGGCACCGGGAGGCCCACAAGGCGGCGTGGCAGGCCCGGGAGGGCGTGAACATCTCGATCACCGCGTTTGTCGTGCGCGCGGCGAGTCGGGCCCTCACGGCGTTTCCGATGGTGAACGCGACGTTCACCCCGGACGGGGTCCTGTACAAGGGCGCGATCAACTTCGGCGTGGGCGTCGCGATCCCGGATGGGCTGATCGTCCCCGTCGTCAAAGACGCCGACCGGAAGACCGTGGTCGAGCTGGCGAAGGAGATCGCGGAGCTCTCGGCCCGCGCGCGCGAGGGGAAACTCACGCTGGAGGACGTGTCCGGCGGCACGTTCACGCTCACCAATCCCGGGGTGTTCGGGTCAATCACCTCGATGCCGATCATCAACTACCCCCAGGCGGCGATCCTCGCCACCGACGCGATCGTGCGGCGCCCGGTGGTGGTGGGCGAGAGCATCGCGATCCGCGAGGTCATGCACCTCGGGCTCGCGTTCGACCACCGCGTCTTCGACGGCGCGATCGCGATGCAGTTCCTGACCCACATCAAGCAGCAATTGGAGGGGTTCGCGGCGGCGGGAGACTCCCCCGCATTCTAGCGGGCGCCGGGCGGGAGGGTGAGGCGATGGGGGTCGAGCGGCGGCCGGAGTGGTTGAAGGTCAGGCTCCCGGCCGGCCCCAACTTCCGGGAGCTTGTAGGGGTCATGCGGACGCAGGCGCTCCACACCGTCTGCGAGGAAGCCCGCTGCCCCAACATCGGCGACTGCTGGGAGCGCCGCACGGCCACCTTCCTCATCCTCGGCAACGTGTGCACCAGGCACTGCGCCTACTGTGCGATCGCGCACGGGCTTCCCACCGAACTCG
>VBAO01000474.1:1934-3228 GCA_005883865.1 Candidatus Segetimicrobium genomatis | reverse complement strand
AGGTTTAGTCCGGCGTTCCCCTCTGAGCGAACATGGCCTTCTGGGCCTCGGGTAACACCCGGGCAGGCGTAAGTCCGTGAACAAGGAGGCAGGTGGCATGAACCCAAGAAATTCTTCGGTGGCATTGGTTGACAGGCGGGAATTCCGGGATCGGAAGAGCGACCGCACTTGCATGGACCAGAGAAGGCGCCAGGGTCGTCGTTGCCACGCGGCGGCTCAGAGAGTGTGAGGAAGTCGTTCGGCAAATTGAGAAGACCGGCGGTGAGGCGCCCTCCATTCAGACGGACGTCGCGAAGTCAGCCGAAGTCGAGGCGCTCATCAGGAAAACGGTCGCGGCCTTCGGTCGACTGGACTGGTCCTGCAACAACGCAGGGGTTGAGGGCACGAGGGGATCGACCACCGAGTGTACGGAAGAAGATTGGGATCGAGTGATTGACATCAACCTGAAAGGTGTGTGGTTGTGCATGGAGCATGAGATTTCTCAAATGCTCAAACAAAAGGGAGGCGCGATCGTCAACATTTCTTCGGTAAACGGCTTTATTGGTGCGGCCGCCTTCGCCCCCTACGCCGCCAGCAAACACGGGGGCATCGGACTAACAAAATCAGCCGCGAAGGGCTACGCTAAAGAGGGGATTCGTGTCAACGTGATCTGCCCGGGCTCCATCGACACGCCGATGATCGAACGGGTTGATGGCGGACCGGTCTTGTCTGATTCGTGGCGTATCAGCCGCACACCGATGGGAAGGATCGGAACCCCAGAAGAAATTGCCGAAGCCGTGGTGTGGCTTTGTTCAGAGAAGGCTTCTTATGTTACTGGCCATAGCATGATCGTGGATGGAGGCCTTCTGGCCTAAAAGTCAAACACCCGACTCCTCCGCCCCAGCCCCGATTGTGGCTCGGGTTGAGTGCCCTAATAGGTGAGGCTCGGCAATGTCTTGTCGCGAGGGAGGAAATTAGGATGCCAGTATCAGGGGACAGGTATCCGTTCAATGCGGCCAACGTCGATAAGTCACCAGACGAGGCCGGAGTTTATGCACTGTATGATGGCGACGAATGTATCTACATCGGACGTGCCAAGGGTGATACGACAACCATCCGGAGCAGAGTGCAAGATCACCTCAGCGGGCGCGAAGGCAAGTGCACCCAAGAGGCTACCCATTACAGGCGCGAAGTCACATCGTCGCCAGTCTCCCGGGAGAAAGAACTGCTTGAGGAATTTCAGATTTACCGCAGCAGGCTCCCACGTTGCAATAAACAAAGCGCCTAATCTTTCACAGGACTCAGCCAAGATGCG
>VBAO01000474.1:0-1884 GCA_005883865.1 Candidatus Segetimicrobium genomatis | reverse complement strand
CCCGGCGATGCTGGCATATCCGGGGCAGATTACCCTTCGTCGGGACGGGAAGCGCATGCTGGGCCGAGCTTCGGGGGAACCTACATGGAATCTTGAACCTCGACCATTATGATAAAGGTGGTGCCGGGAGGGGGATTTGAACCCCCACGGGTTACCCCACACGCCCCTCAAACGTGCGCGTCTGCCAAGTTCCGCCATCCCGGCCCGAAACGCCTGTTGCGACACACAATTGTTGCGAGGGATCCCTATCGTGCGCCCCCATTATACGAACCGCGGGAGAAGAGGTCAATGCGCTGGCGCGGAGCAAGCGCCCGCGGGCCAGGATCGTACAATCATCCCCGAAGCCGTGGGGTAGGCGTCCGGCCGGGGATTCTGCCGCGCTTGGCCAGCGGCTTGCCGTTCACCTCTCGAAGGTCCATCGTCATGTCGATTGGGGGGGCGGCGCTGACGTGACTCCCTACCCCGAATGCGTCGGCCCCCGCTTCGGCGAGCGCTGGAATGCGCTCGGGGGTGAGCCCGCCCGAGACAAAAATCTGGACGTGGGAGTGCCCGGCGAGATCGAGCCGGGCGCGGACCTCACGGACGAGGTCGGGCGTGACGCTGCCGCGCTCCCGCGGCGTGTCCAACCGGATGGCCGAGAGATCCGACCCCAGGGCTTCGGCGACGCGGAGGGCCTCGACCGCCTCGTCGGTGAAGGTGTCGACGAGCACCAACCGGGGGACGCGGGCGGGCGTCCGCTCGTGATACGCGAGCGCGGCGCGGACCGTGTCGCCGACGATGAGGATGAACGCATGCGGCATCGTCCCGACCGGCTCCTGCCCGGCCAGTTTGGCGCCGAGGATGCAGGCGGCCCCCCGCATCCCCCCGATGAGCGCGGCCCGCTCCATGACCGGTGCGACCGCCGGGTGGACGTGACGGGCACCGAAGACATAGACCGGCTTCTCTCCGGCCACCGCCACCATGTCCCCGGCCGCGGTGGCCCACCCGCTGGGCTGCGCCAGCATCCCGAGCAGCACCGTCTCGAACATGCCGAAGCGCGCGTAGGGACCCTCGATCCGCATGATGATTTCCCGCCCGGAGAACCGCTCCCCCTCCGCGAGGCTCTCGATCTTCACTCCTGTGTCGCGGAGGAGATACCGAACCTCGTCGACCCCTACGCAGATCCCGTCCCGGCCGGGGAAGATCTCGGCGAGCACCGGGGTGTCGGCCAGCCCAAGCGACCGCAGGATCTCCAGCGTCCGGACAAAATAGATGTCGGTCGTGTGGCCGGCGAGGATCTCGAGGTGGGACGCGCTGTGCAGGCGGTTCTTCGCGTCGACCGAAAGCCGACCGACGTCCCCGATCGAGGACAGCGGGCGAGGTTCGCCGGTCACAGAGCGCTTATCGGACGGGGTTCGCGTAGTGCGTCAGGATCAGGTACAGGGAGGTGGCTCCAAACAGAATCGCGAGCGTCGAGGTCACCCGGAGGAGGAGCGTTTCTCTTGGCTTGGGGCCGTGGAACAGCCGGGCCCCGCCGCCGCCGATCGAACCCAGTCCTTCACCCTTGGGCCCCTGGAGCACGATGACCCCGATCACGGCCACGGCGACGATGAAGTGTAAGATGAGCACCATATTGGACACCTGGGCACCTCCGGCGGTCCGCCGTCTAACAGTACCACACCCCATAGAATGGACACAAGGCTGCGAATCACGCCGCCTAAAATCTTACCGTGAGGCCTATCTTCAAGTCATCGAAAATCTTACCGGGCGTTCTCCGCCACCCTATCGCCCCGGAGGCCCCGGTGACCCCTGCCGCCCGACGCGAGTATGTCCGTGCCGTCCGCCCCCGCTATACGCTCGCCCCCTGGAGGGCCAAACCCCGCATTTTGGATGAGTTCTGTGCGA
>VBAO01000027.1 GCA_005883865.1 Candidatus Segetimicrobium genomatis | reverse complement strand
GAGCCGGGCGGTGGGGCGGACCTCGGGATTGACGAGGGCTCGGGGCCACTCGCCCTGCGCGACGCGGGCGACCTCTTCCGCCACGCGGCGTGTGAGGGTCTGCGTCGCCTCCTCACTGTACCAGGCGACGTGGGGGGTGAGGATGGTGTTGGGCGCCGTCCACAGCGGATGGGCCGGCCGGAGCGGCTCCTGCTCGAAGACGTCGATCCCCGCGCCGGCGAGCCGTCCCGCGTGGAGCGCCCTGGCCAGGGCCGTCGTGTCCACGACCGCCCCCCGCGAGGTGTTGATCACCACCGCGCTCGGCTTCATTCGCTGGATCTCCGACTCGCCGAGCAGGTGCCGGGTCTCCGCGGTCAGCGGCGTGTGGAAAGTGACGAAGTCCGACTGTCTGAGGAGCGTCTCGAAGTCGACCAGAACCGCGCCGGCATCCATCGCCGCGGACCGGCTGACGTACGGATCATAGGTCAGGCGGTGCAGGCCGAGGGAATCGGCGTGCGCGGCGACCGTCCGGCCGATCCGCCCGAGGCCGACGATGCCCAGGGTGAGCCCCTTGAGCCGGGGAATTGGGGGGGCGACCTGCGGGCCCCGGAGCCACCGGCCTTGGCGGAGCGCGGAGTCATACTGGAGGAGCCGCCGGTGGACGGCAAGCATCAAGGAGATGGCGTGGATCGCCACCTCCTGCGTGCCGTAGTCCGGCACGTTCGCCACACAGATGCCTGCCTGGGTGGCCGCGGCCAGGTCGATGCCGTCGAACCCCACCCCATACCGGACGATCAGGAGACACCGGGGCATCGCCGCGATCAGTTCGGCGTCCAGCGGGACGAATTGGTTGATCACCGCGTCGGCCCGCGCGAGGGCGGATCGAAACGCCGTCCGGTTGGAGGGGGTGAGCACTTCGAGCTGAATCCCCAGAGGGCGCAGCACACGCTCCTCCGGTTCGAGGGTGGCAAAATCGTGATCGGTGATGACGACGGCAAACCCCATGCCGAACGCATTTGCCCCCGGATCGCCGCCATCCTCTCATGCGAGACGATGGGCCGCCCGGAGAGGACTCGGACGCTCGGGGAAAGTATACTGTACCTGGGAAGCTCGCCATGAGACGTCGAGAACCGCTGGGATCCTGGATCGGAGCGCTGCCGTACGGCCTGATCGCCGCGGGCGCGGTGCTGCGCGTCGCGCCGCACCCGGCCAACCTGGCCCCGATCGGCGCGATGGCGCTGCTCAGCGGCGCCGTCTTCCCTGGAGGATGGGCGTTCGCCGTACCGATGGCCGCGCTGGCCCTCTCCGACGCCGTGCTGGGATTCTACGCCGGATGGCCCTGGGTGTACGTCAGTTTCGCCTTGATCGTCCTGATCGGCATGGCGCTTCGCCCGCGGCGGACCGTGTTCCGCGTCGCGGGCGCCGCGCTGTGCTCCTCGGTGCTCTTTTTCATCGTCACCAACTTCGGCGAGTGGCTCGGGCCGCTCTACCCGCACACGCTCGCCGGCCTGCGCGCCGACTTCGTCGCGGCGATCCCGTTCTTCCGAAACACCATGCTGAGCGACCTCGTCTACTCGTTCGCGTTCTTCTCACGTAGGCGTCGATCGGGACGCCGTCGCGCGTCGCAGGCAGAAAGCGCCACCGGCGCACCGCCTCGGCCGCCGCACGATCCAGCACGGCGGACCCGGAGGAATCCGACACATCGACCCTCGCCACCGTCCCGTCCGCCAACACCAGGGCGCGCACCCCCACCGTCCCCTCCACCCCGTCGAACGCGAACGCGGTCCCGAGGTCCTGCCGCCGTACCGTCAGGCGGAAAGCGTCGGCCGGGTACTCCGTCCCCGCTTGGGTGATCACGCTCGGCGGGACCAGGCGGGGAATGTGTGGTGGCATCGCCGGCTGCGCGATCGCGCCGGGGATCCCGGAGGCGCCCGCAGCGGGTGATGGGCCGGCCCCGCCGGTCTCGTTGCCGGCCCCACCTCCGGCACCGGAGGCCGGCCCTGCCGCCCTCTCCGCCCCCTTCTGAGCGGTCTCGCTCCCGGCACCACCGGGTCCACCGGCCGACAGCGACGCGTCCTGCGGGGGGCCTGCGCGGGGTGGCTGTGCCGCGAGCCCCGACCGGGATACGGGAGCCGAAGAGGGTTTGGGCGCTGCGCGGTGGGGCGGCGCGTGCGGGCGGGCCCGGGGCGGACGCTCGGTCTGCAGCGCGCCGATCGTAACGGGGATCGGAGGCGAGGCCTCTCCGCCGTGCTCGGGCTCACCATCGGGATGACCCGCGGGGACGCGGTCCGCCAGGCCTCGCTGGCAGCGCTCAGAAAAGCGAACGCCGCCAGGGCCGCAACCACGCGACGGAACCAGGTCAGATCACTCATTTGGCCCCTAGAAGGTCTTCGTGACGGCCATGAAGACCGTCCTTCCCGGCTCAGGGAAGCCCAGCGATTCCTGATAGGTGACATCGAACACGTTGTTGATCCCCGCCTGGAACGAATATCCCTCCCCCAGCGCCCATGTCGCGTTGAGGCCGACGAGCAAATACCCTGGAACGAGGGACGTGTTGGCCGCGTCGGCGAAGCGATCACCGACATAGGTGACGATCCCCGTCATCGCGCTGCCGGGCGCCCACTCGTAACTCAACTCGAGGTTCGCCTGGCGGCGCGGCACGTAGATCACATCCAGGCTCGTGGCGGCGTCGCGCGCCAACTGGCTCGTGAAGTTGGCGCGGAGGAACCACTGCCCCGCCAGCCGGCCCACGATCTCGATCGAGCCTCCGGTGACGACCGCGTGGCCGACGTTCATCGGGACAAAGAACGGTGGGGAAGAGGTGATCAGGTTTGTGGCGTTTGTGTAGTACCCGGTAAGGCGCTCTCGGGCTGGAGGGACGGGTTGCCGGAAAACGAGGGGGCCATTTCGTCGAACGACGGAGCCCGAAAGGTCCGGCCCACGCCGGCCCGGACAGCAAGCCGGTCGGTGAGCAGGACGACCATGCGGATGCGCGGGTCGACCTGGCCTCCGTAGGTCTGGAAGGTATCATCCCGCACCCCCCCGGCCAGGAGCACCCCTGGGGCGATCTGCCAATCGTCCTGGATGTAGTAGGCCAGATCGCTCCCCTGGTTCGTGAAGGGTGAGGGGACGTTGTCGGTGTGCGCGATACTCTGCCCCTGATACTCCGCGGCGCCTGTGACGAGATGCCCCGGCCACGGGGCCGAGACGATTTGGGCCTGTATGCCCCACAGGTGTGCCGTGTCCTCCGACTGAAACGAGAACGCGGGACCCGAGAAGTTGACGTCGTCGTCCAGGAAGTACAGCCGCAGGAGGGCTCCCGGGCCGTCGGTGCGCCCTCTCCGCCAGGACAGATCGACGAGCGTCCGGCCCTCCCAGGCGCGCGCCAGCGAGTCCTGGGACGGAATCGGTCCCGGGGCGCCCGCGACATGCCAGAGCCGGTTGAGCGTCAGGGTCAGGGCTTCATCCTCCGCGGTCCGCCAGCGCAGCCTGGCCATCGTGGTGAAGTTCGAGAAGTCCGTATCGGGAGCGAAGCCGGCGCTCGAGGTCAGGATGCCCTGCACCAGGTACGTCAGGCCGCCCTCCCGGCCGCCCACCGAGAGGATGTTGCCGGCGAGCCCGTACGATCCGGCCCGGGAGGACACGAGCGTCTGCGGCGCGGATCGCGTGACGATGTTGATCGCCCCGCCGAGCGCCGCGCTGCCGTAGATCGCGGAGAAGGGTCCGCGCAGCACCTCGATGCGCTCCACATTCTGGATCGGGAGGATGCTCAGATCGACGCTCGCCTGATCGGGCCGGTTGAGCGGCACCCCGTCGAGGAGGATGAGCACCTGGGTGGACGCGGAGCCCCGAATGCTCACGGTTGTGAGCGAGCCGGGTCCCCCGCTGTCTTTGATCCGGAGCTCGGGCAGGACGCGCAGGACGTCGGCCACGGTCAACGCCCCCAACCGCGCAATCTCTTCGGCGGTGACCACGCTGATCGACGCGGGGGTGGTGGACGGCAGCTGCGGCCGCTTGCCCGCGACCTCCACCTCCGGGAGCTCGAACGTCGGCGGCCCAACCGGTCCAGACCAGGAGAAGCCAGGGGCGAGTGCGCAGTACCGCCAGCATCGCGCGTCCCTCCGTCCGCGACGCCACGCCTCCCCAAAAAAACCGGCCCCCATGAGGAACACGGGGACCGAAACGGCGCGGAGCCGCAAGCGTACTTTCCCTTCAGCCGAAGGCCACCGTACGCGATCGGGTGGGCAGGTTTCCTGGCTCCGGATCCTCGCCGCTCCGCGCCTTCCCGGTTACCCAGTGGCGATCAATTGGAGCGGCTCCCCGTTACAGTGGCGGGACCGCGCCGGCTTTGCTGCGCTGCGGGATCCGACGATCCTGAAACTACCCCCGCAGGCCGCGCACCCACCCTTAGTCAGGGTCTTTCGCATCTATCTGAACCTGTACAGGTGGAGGAGGGATAGTTGGCGTTTGCTTTGGATCAATATCACGCAGGATCTAAGATGAATGCTGTCATCTCAATCTTTGATTTGGATCTGTGGATTCCACAAGATTTCCCACAAGTTCCCGTCCAAGTCCAGGAAGTAGCCTGAGTAAATTCCCCACGGTCGACTGTGTGGTTTGTCAGTCAAAGTGGCACCCGCAGCTTCCGCACGCCGCAGCAGTTCGTCGACCGCCTGCCGGCTTTCCACTGCATATCCGAGGCTAAACTCCAGCGCACTTGGTACTGTATCAGACATGGCATGAGCAAGAATCTCCTTTCGTGTTCGTCTGTAGGTGACGATGTTTCAGCGGTTTTCAGGGGCATCTGACACAATTCTGACACAGAGACGAGTGCTAGTTACCGGCGCTCGACCGCTATCTCGACGCGATAGCGCAGCCGTACGCGCATCACCATCTCCATCGCCCGCGGCGGCGGGCTCTCAGTCGAAAGCGAGGGACGTCGAGAGGCCCCGCTCAGCGTCGATCTGCGCCTTCAGGTCGGCGACCTTCTGCTCCGCGGTGGCAATGGCATCGGCGCCGGCGATAAAGCGGCGCGGCGGTGGCTGTTGGCTCGCAATGATGATGAGCGCTCGCGCGAGCTTGGCCGGGTCGCCCGATTGCTGGCCATTCTGGGCTTTCCAAAACTCGATCTGCTTCGTTCTGCGCTCGTCGTAGTCCTCGATGGACGGCTCGGCGAAGTTCGTCGATTGCTCCGTGAGGAGCTCCGTGCGGAAGAACCCTGGGTTGACGATGGTCGTGGTGATGCCGAACTGCGCGACCTCGGCGTGCAGCGACTCCATCCAGCCCTCGAGACCGAACTTCGACGCGGCATACGCCGTACAGAACTCAAAGCCCGAGAGGCCCGCTGACGAGGAGATCGAGATGATGTGCCCGGAGCGCTGCTTGCGCATTACGGGCAAGACAGCGCGGGCGACGTTCATCGGGCCGATGAGGCTCGCCGCCAATTGCCGATCGAACTGCTCCGGCGTCAGCTCCTCGAAGTAGCCCGCGTAAAAGCTGGCCGCATTGTTGACCAGCACATCGATGCGGTCGAACCGGTCGACAGCGGCGCGCACCGCGGCCTGGGCATCGGCGCGGCTGGTGACGTCCAGCGTGACGGCCAGCAGGTTGTTCGACTGTCCCAGGGCCTTGGACACGCGGTCGCTGTCCCGGCCAGAGGCTACCACCGCGTGGCCGGCCGCCAGGGCGGCCTTCGCGAAATCGACACCCATGCCACGGCCGGCGCCAGTGATCAACCAGACCTTCTTGTTACTCATCACATCCCCCTTTTCCGTGCGCTCTACATCCCGAAACGCTCAATGCGGTACGCGATCTCAGGTCCTTCGTCCCCCTCGTAGGCGAGTTGTGCCATCGCCAGGGCGAAAGGCTCCAGATATCTGGCGATTCGCAGTGGTCCAGCGTCCACAGGTTCAAACCCGACATCACGAATCAGAGTCGCCGCGACCTCTTTCGCGTCCTGGTCGTCGCCACAGTACATGAGGCTCGGCCGGCGGCGCGTCCGTCGCTTCGCGTCGAATACCTCGAACAACACCTCGCTCGGGACAGTGCTGAATGCGGAGACGACGTCGGCCTTTCCAACCTTCCTGGCCAGCATCTCTGCACCTGACGACGTGTGGGCGACGGCCAGCGCGGTGTCCTTCGCGTTCATCGGGAGCGAGCAGGTGATGATCACTTTGCCGGACAGATCGCCGGTCTGCTTCAACACGTCAGCGACTCGCGACCAGTGCACGGCCAGCAACAGCGCGTCCGCGTGCAGAGCGGCCTGACGCGGTGTGCCAGCCCGGGCGTGCCCCTCCGCCTTTCGAGCGAGTCGCTTCAGTTTTCGCTCGCTGCGCGAATAGCTGAAGACCACGTCGTGTCCTGCGCGCGCGAAGATCGTCCCGAGCTTGCCGCCCATCAATCCTGACCCGAGGATGCCAATGCGCATGTCTGGAGCTCTCGTCACACTGTTTGGTCAACGTACCGCGTCTGTTCTTGATTCATCGGTGTGTGTGCGTGCAGATGGTGCAGAACCGTCCCACGACGCATTCCCTCCAGTATACTCTGACATCCTTCTCACATAAATTGTACCGGGACATGGAATGGAGGGAAAGGTCCAATCAAGCTGGGTGCAGAGAATGTTCGCCAGCAGACGAACATTGCGTTACGGATGCGGCAGTTTCGGGGCCTCCTATCTCCTATCCCGTCAAGGTGGAGGAGCCAATGCATAGAAGTACCTGTGGTGTCATGAAGAGCGCTCCGATGCTCCTTCAATCCAGGGCAAAACTCAACAACAACACGGAGATCCCATTACTCGGGCTGGGCGTGTGGCAGATCCCGAATGGGAAACCGACCGCGGACGCGGTGGCGTGGGCGCTCGAGGCCGGCTATCGCCACGTCGATACAGCGAAGATCTACGGCAACGAAGAGGGCGTGGGGGAGGGGATTCGAAACAGCGGCATTCCCCGCGAAGAGGTCTGGGTGACGACCAAATTATGGCCGACGGACCAGCTGAACATTCGCAAAGCATTCGACACCAGCCTCGCCAAACTCGGGATCGGGTACATCGATCTGTACCTCGTGCACTGGCCGACTCCGGGTCTCGTGACGCGAATCTGGAAAGCGATGGAAGAGATCTACAAAGGAGGGCGATGCAAAGCGATCGGCGTGAGCAATCACTCGATCAGCCAGCTCTCCGCGATCCTCCGCGGCGCAAAGATCCCTCCTGCGGTGAACCAGGTGAAGTTTTCCCCGTTCGGTTTTGATCAGGCGCTCCTCGATTTCTGCGCTCAGCACGGCATCGCCATCGAAGCCTACAGTCCCCTGACAAAAGGAGAGCGGCTGCAGGACAGCCGGCTTCGAACAATCGCCCAACAATATCAGAAGTCCCCGGCACAGATCCTCATCCGGTGGGCGCTGCAAAAGGGCACCGTGGTCCTGCCGAAATCCCAGAATCGGGACCGTCTCAGGGAAAATGCCCGGGTATTCGATTTCGCGATTTCCGCGCAGGACATGGACCAGCTCGATCGGTTCGCAGGGTAAAACTACGCGCCGGGACGGCGACCCCGATTACCTGGTAAGGAGCGCGGGCGTCACCTCGGCGTCGTGCGGATCCACTTGTGTGCGCCAGATCCGGACGATCACCCGGTCTCGGCCTCCTGCCCGCCCGCGTGCCGAACGGATCCGGGGGGCCTAGCTGTCAGCGGGCACTGTGTCGGCAGCGGGAGCTCCGACGCATCAGCCCTTCTCACCCCAGGACGAATTTCAACGGCCGCCGCGCACGTATTATGGCAGAGGTGTGGACAATGATCATCGAAATGCGGACCTATAAGATCAAGCCCGGCAAGCGTTCTCAATTTCTTGATATATTCGGCTCCAAGTCTGTCCCGGCGCACACTGAAATCGGGATGAAAATATCAGGCCCGTTTCTCTCCGTCGAGGATCCCGACACCTTCTTCTTTATGCGCGGCTTCCCAGATATCGCTTCGCGCGAGCCTATGAAAGCAAAGTTTTATGAGGGGGAGCTTTGGAAGCGCGAACTGGAGAATATCCTGATGCCAATGATCGAGAAGTATGAGGTCGTCGTCGTGGAAGTTCCGGAGGAGCAGGTTCACTGGTCATGGGCTCATGACATGCATGAGGAACGTGTGAGACCCGGGGGCGTGGATATCGCGGCTCTGCGCGCGCTCCTCGATGAACTGGCGGAGCTTGGACGACAACACGACGCCCGGGAGACGGAACACTCCCGGCGGATGCTCAACGTCACCCCGGAGACCGGGCAATTTCTGGCCATGCTCGTGCGCGCGACCCGGGCCGCGCAGATCCTTGAAATCGGGACGTCGAACGGGTACTCGACGATCTGGCTCGCGTGGGCCGCGCGCGACACCGGGGGGCACGTGACGACGCTCGAGCGATCCCCGGACAAGGCGGCGATGGCGCGGGCGAACCTCCAGCGCGCCGGATTAGCAGATCGCGTCACGGTGCGGGAAGGCACGGCGCTCGACACCCTGGCGAGACTGGACGGGCCGTACGATCTGATCTTCCTCGATGCCGACCGCCCGAACTACCTCGCCTATCTCGGCCGGAT
This sequence comes from Candidatus Segetimicrobium genomatis, assembly GCA_005883865.1. Taxonomy (GTDB): domain Bacteria; phylum Sysuimicrobiota; class Sysuimicrobiia; order Sysuimicrobiales; family Segetimicrobiaceae; genus Segetimicrobium. The sequence continues at coordinate 2,996 of VBAO01000027.1, read as the reverse complement.
TCTCCCGCGGCTCCGACCGGGCGGCCTGCTCGTGGCCGACAACGTCGTCTCCCACGCGGGCGAGCTCCGGGAGTTTCTTCATGCGCTCCAGAACGATCCCGGCCTGGATACGGTGATCCTCCCCGTGGGGAACGGGGAGGCGTTGACCTACAAGAAACCCTGAGCACGGCGCCTCCACGGGACCGTCTGGCAGCTCCCCCATCGGGGAATGATTACGCCGGGGAAGAGGCGTGCCCGCTCCGGGCCCCATCACCCCTCAGGTCGCGCTGGAGGGAGATCGATGAGGAAACTACTGGTCGGAGTCGTGATTGGACTCATCGTTGGACTCGGGGTCGGTGCCGTGGCCGCCTTCGCCTCTTACGGATTCTGGACGAAGGTCAGCCAGTATATAGAGAAATCAGAGACGTACCAATACGGGTACGAGCAGGGAGCGTGGGACGCCTTTTCGTTCCTCGATGCAGCCCACAACAAAGACGGATGGGATTGGGACTACTTCCGAAAGCAGATGCTGTGTTGGGACGGAGAATCAGGCAAGGCGAGCCAGATGCACAACTACGCCCTGGAAGCCGCGCACCGAAGCAACCGGCAGGGATATCCCAACGATAACTTTGCCAGCATCCTCCTCGCTTCCGCATGCGGACAATGAGAGGCTCAGGACCTTACCGTGCGGGTGCGGTGTAGTAAAAGGACGGACTCCTGAGACGCAGTAGGGCTTCCTCCCAGCCCGGCGCAGCGTCGCCGCTGCTCCACTGGACAAACGCGGCACCCTCTCCCGCCCAGGCCGCGAAGCGCGCGACGGCGGTCTGGTGGGGCTCTCCCCTCACAAACGCCTGGATCGCGTCGAGATCCGTCCAGACCGACAGGGTCCAAAATCGTCTGTGGAAGAAATCCGCCCGCAGCCCGTACCGAACGAGCCCGGTCGTCCTCAGCAGTTGTTGCTCCACCTGGGATGACATGCGAAGGAAAGCGAACACGTCTCGCCATCGCCTGACCGGAATGAACGTGGCCACGCAGACGACCACGCCGGCCTTGGCCGGGTTGATGTCCGCCTGTCTGTAGAACACGCCTCCCTTGATTGACCCGGAAACTGTGGGGCGGCGTTCCAGCGTAGGGAGCACGGGCATGACGCCACCGGGTTCGATGGCGTCCAGCCTGATGTCCTTCTATTGCGGGGGTTGTGTGCTGGACTCGCTTATCGCTGGATCCTCGAAATCTTTGTTCCCTCGAGGGTCAGGTTGTACATGAGGCCCGCCTGGCCGATCACGAATCCCACGATCGGCTCATTGATCTTCGTGGTGTCGATGGAGCCGTGGGTCCCGAGCGTCACCAGGACGACCGACCCATCGACCCCCGCCTGCCAGCCGCTCTTGGCCCGGAAGTCCCGGAGCGCCTTGTCCTGCAGGAACACGAGGATGATATCCTTCTTCTGGGCCCCCAGCTGGAACCCGATCGAGGCGGAGGCGATGTTGTAGTACGCCACGGTCCTGCCGTGCATCCGGAGTGCGCCCTCCCCGTACTGTCCCCCGATCCCCAGGCCGGCCTGAATCACATCCGTGAGCACGAGGACGCCCTTGGCAGCCTGGAGGAACTCCCTGGATCCGCTGACCTGGTCCATGAACCGAACCAGGACGGCGCTCACGCTTGCGTCGATCTCCTGAGCCGTTTTCGCCTGCGAGACCCCCGTGAGCATCAGGATCCCGGTCAGACAAAGACAGACCGCCGAGGCGGTCCTCCAGGCGGTTTTCCTCGCGAACATCGCTGCCTCCCGCATCGCCCTCCCGCCTACCCGACCAACCCCGTCCCGCCCGTCCACAATACCATGAGGAACCCCTGGAGTAACGCCAGGCTCACCGTCGTGATCAGATCAACCGTCTGGCTCGTGATCGCAACCGCCCCCAGCATGATATACAGCGGGAAGATCGCGAGAACGACCCGGGGCATCAACGGCAGCGCGGCGGCACCCGTCGCCAGCGGGACGACGATGAGGCACATCCCCAACGCCCAATACGCCAACCCTCCCTGCCTGAGCGCGACCAGCAACAGGAGCAGCAGCACCACCGCCGCGAGGGCGAAATAGGTGCCGACGCGGGCGAAGACGCCCGGCGCTTGAAGCGCGCTCCCCGTCACCAGTCCGTTGATGAGCACGTCGAGCGGATTGGTGAGCTGCCCGTACCACCGCATGTACGTGTGCACGAGCGCCAGAGGATCGCCGCTCACATAATACAGGTATCCACCAAACATCACCGCCCCCAGCGGGATCAGGAGCAAGGGCAGGATGTCGAGTCCAATCCGCGCGGGGTTCCACCGGGCCTGCATCAGATAGTCCACCAGGAGCGGGATGAATACGATCACTCCGATGGGACTCGCCAGCGCCATGGCGAAGCCCGCGATCCCGCACCCGAGCCAGATGCCTCTCCGGGCAAAGAAGAAAGACCCGACAAGCAGCGCGAGAAAGAGCGATTCCGAAGCAAAGCCCGAAAAGAGGAATGCCGTGGGGAACAGGAACAGGTACTTGACCGCCCCCAGCGCGATCTGCGCATCGGCGTCGATGAAGACTAGCTTGTAGAGGGCGAACGCGGCAACCAGGAGGCATACGTTCGAGAGGACGAGACCGGCGATATACGGGTCTCCCACCGCGAAATCGAGCCCCCTCACCAACAGGGGGTAGGCGGGAAAGAATGCGTAGCTCGGCCCGTGCAGACCATCGATGTTGGTCGGAGAATAGCCATGACGAACGAGGTCGAGGTACCACCGCGAATCATTGCCCGCCCAAATGTTGAGCCAGAGGTGGCCGGTCGGCCTGACGCCGAGCAGCGGCTGCAGGGTGGTGCGCGCCGCTATGCCGATAAGGACCAAGATCGCCCGGGTCACGAAGAACATCATGAGAATGAGACCGATCTCCGATGGAATGAACCTTGTCAGATCACCCGCGAGAGAGCGTTTCGGCTCCGACGCAGGTTTACTAGTGGAGGGCGGTGAGGCTAAGGCGTCCTCGA
>VBAO01000476.1 GCA_005883865.1 Candidatus Segetimicrobium genomatis | reverse complement strand
CGGCTCACCCCTTCTGCGCGCGCGATCGGGCGTACCGCTCTTCCACCGCCCGGATCTTGTCGAGCCGCGCCTGGTGGCGTCCGCCCTCGAAGGCCGTGTCGAGCCAGACGCGCACGATCTCCCGGGCGACGTCGGGGCCGATCACGCGCGCGCCCAGCGAGAGGGCGTTGGCGTCGTTGTGCTCCCGCGCGAGCCGCGCCGTGTAGCCCTCCCAGCACAGCGCGCAGCGGATCCCGGGGACCTTGTTCGCCGCGATCGCTTCGCCGTTGCCGCTCCCGCCCACCACGATGGCCCGGTCGCACTGCCCCGAGGCGACGGCCTCGGCCGCCGGCACGATGAAGTCGGGATAGTCCACCTGCTCCGCCGAGTGGGTGCCGAAATCCCGCACCTCATGCTGCAGGTCTCGCAGGAGGCGCTTGAGCTCCTCCTTCAGCAGGTAGCCCGCGTGGTCGCTGGCGATGGCGATGCGCATGGCGTACCCGGTGGCGAGCAACCTCGCGGGGTAGGCCCGGACGCTCGAGAGGAGCTCGCCCGCGAGTTCGCCCAGTCCCACCCGGAGGACAACGGCCGGCACCGCAAGCAGCGTGGGACGCCGGAGCACCCGGCCCAGCGTCGCCGTGAATTCCCGGTTCGTCACCGGATGGGGGGACACCAGATTCACCGGTCCTTGGACCGCGTCGTGGGTCAGCGCGTGATGGATCGCCTCGACCTCATCATCGAGCCCGATCCAGCTCATGAACTGCCGCCCGTTCCCCAGCCGGCCTCCCAGCCCCGCGCGGAAGATCGGCAGCAATCGCGCGAGCGCTCCGCCGGTCCGGCTCAGCACCATCCCGGTCCGGAGGTGCACCACCCGGATGCCGCTCGCGCGGGCGGGATCGGCGGCCGCCTCCCAATCGCGGCAGAGGGTGGCGAGAAAGCCCCTCCCGGGCGCGCTGTCCTCGACCAGGATCTCGTCCCCCCGGTCGCCGTAGTAGCCGACGGCCGAGGCGGCGATCAAGACCGCAGGCCTGCGGTGAAGGCGACCGAGGGTCTCCGCGAGGAGCCGGGTGCCGTCGACGCGGCTGCCGCGGATCCGTGCCTTGCGCGCCGCCGTCCACCGGCCCGCCGCGATGTTCTCTCCGGCGAGGTGAATCACGGCATCGGCGCCGTCGAGCCGGGCGGCGTCGAGCCTCCCGGCCTCGGGATCCCACGGGATCTGGTCGGGAGTGGAACCGGGGTCGCCGCGCACCAGCCGGACGACGCGGTGGCCCCGGGACGTCAACTGTGGAATCAGCGCCGACCCGATCAGGCCGCGCGAGCCCGTGACGAGGATCTTCACGCGTGGCCATACGACCTCACCGCGGGCGGCACCTGCCCACGGCAGGGTGCTGCGGGAGTCGCTAACGGACGGTGTAGACGAGGAGGATGTTCCCGAACGGGGCGGTGGTCGTGCGCCGGACGACCTCCTGCCCCGCGCGGAGCACGCGGATGGTCAACTCGCCGTCTTCGACCTTCTTGGTCACCGTCGCCACGACGGCGATGGCCGTCTCGACGGTGAACTGCGCCGGCACCTGCCCTTCGATCGACCGGGATGCGGTGGCGCTCCCGAGGGATCCTTCGAACGAGACGCCGGGGGTGCCCGAGATCTCGATCACGAAGGTGACCGGCGCCGGAGGGGTCTCCTGATGCTCGGGCACGAACGTCGCGGCGGAGCACCCGCTGAGGGCTCCGGTGAGGAGGAGCGCGGCAAGGATCCGTCGACACATGGTTCGAATCACGGCCTCATGATGGCGTCATCTATACAGTACCCCCGGCAGGTCGATGCGAGCCCGGTTGACGAAGAGGTTCCACCGTGAACGAGGGCACTCGCGGAAGGGAGGCGTGGTCGTGATGGACGAGGCGTTGAGGGCGCGGGTCGAGGCGGAGGTGCCCCAGGCGATCGAAGACCTACGCCGGCTGGTGCGGATCCCATCCGTCGCCGCGCAGCGGACCGGGATCCCGGAGACCGTCAGGGTGGTGGGCGATCTCCTCCGCGCGGCGGGCGGCCGGGTGACGCTGCTGGAGCACTCGGGAGCCAATCCGGTGGTCGTTGGGGAGTTCGAGGGACGGGCTCCCCGGACCCTCCTGTTCTACGACCACTACGACGTCCAGCCGGCCGAACCGCTTGACGAGTGGACCGTCCCGCCGTTCGACGTCACGCTGCGCGATGGAAAGCTGCTCGGTCGCGGGGTGGCCGACAACAAAGGCGACCTCATGACTAGAATCGCCGCGATCCGATCACTCCGAGCCGTCCACGGCGGGCTCCCCTGCCGGGTGAAGTTCCTCATCGAGGGGGAGGAGGAGGTCAGCAGGGCGCACGCCTGCATCTGGGAGTACGGCGAGCGCGATGCCAGGGAGCGAAAGCACGTCGTCTGCGGAATGAAGGGGATCTGCTACCTCCAGTTGGAGGCGAGGACCGCGACGGTCGATCTCCATTCGTCGCTTGGGGCCGTCTTCGAAGGGGCGGCGTTCCGCCTGGTCTGGGCCCTCAGCACCTTCAAGGATCAGCGGGGCCGCGTCCAGATCCCCGGCCACTACGACCGTGTCCGGCGGCCCACCCCCGCGGAGGACGAGGTCATCCGCCAGATCCCGCCGGACGTCGTGGAAGAAATTCAAAAGCAGGCCGGTGTCGCCGGGATGATCGGCGGGGTGGACGGCCCGGACGCCGTTCGTCAGTTGCTGATGACGCCGACGTGCACGATCTGCGGCATCTGGGGCGGATATACCCTCGAGGGCTCCAAGACCGTGCTGCCCCGGGTCGCGCGGGCGAAGGTCGACTTCCGTCTGGTCCCGGACCAGGATCCCCACGAGGTGGCGCAGAACGTCCGCCGGCACCTGGACGCCGGCGGCTTCACGGATATCGAAGTGACCGTTCTGGGCGCGGAGTTCCCGTGGCGGACCAACCTCGCCGACCCGTTTGTCGGTCTCGTTCGGGATTGCGTCAAAGAGGCCACCGGCCGGGCAGTGCTCGTGTACCCGACGTCAGCCGGGACGGGCCCGGCCTACGACGTCGGCCCGGTTCTGGGGATCCCGCTCGTCAGCGCCGGGTCCGGCTACTGGAACACCCGCGCCCACGCGCCGGACGAGAACATCCGCGCGAGCGACTTTCAGGAGACGATCCTCCTGATGGCGCACATCATGGCCTCCAGGCTGAGCTTCACGTTGCCCTTGAGCGCCTGCGAGACCGGGCACCCGTCCTTGGCGGCCTCGGCCGCCTTCCGGAACCCCGCGGTGTCCATCCCGGGGACGTCTGCGCGCACCGTGAGCGCGCTGGAGGTGACCCGCCAGCCGGCCTCGACCTTGTCGAACGTGACCGTCGCGCTCACCTCTAGTTTCCTCGGCGGCTTTCCGGCGCCGGCCAAGCCGAACGACAGCGCCATCGCAAAGCAACTGGCGTGCGCGGCGGCGATGAGCTCCTCCGGGCTGGTCCGTCCCTGGGGCGACTCGGTGCGCGCGGCCCAACTCACCGGGAGGGCGCGGAACGCTCCGCTGCTGGCGGCGGTCACCACCCCTCCTCCGGATAGCAGATCGCCTTCCCAGGTGACGTCGGCACGCCTCGTTGCGGCCATCGCTCTCCTCCTTGGACGCGGGATGAAAACCGTCGGCTCCGGCGTACCCCCTTTCTGGATGGGGCGGCAGAACCCTCCGCCCGATAACAAACATTCCGCGCTGAGGCTCTTCGAAGGAGGTTCACGATGCCGGTCGAGATAGGCCAGCAGGCGCCAGATGCTACGCTTGTGAGCACGGACCGCAAGCCGGTCCGAATCAGCGAGCTCCGCGGCAGGACCGCGGTGCTCGCGTTTTTCCCCGCGGCGTTCACCGGGACGTGCACCAAAGAGATGTGCCGGTTTCGCGACGATTACACGAGGCTCGACGCGCTCAAGGCGCACGTCATCGGGGTCAGCGCCGACACGCCGTACGTGCTGGCGGAGTGGGCCAAGCAGCTCAACCTCCGCCAGGCGATGTTGAGCGACTTCAACCACGAGGCGATGAGGGCCTACGGCGTGTACGACGGCAACTTCAACGGAAGGTCGTCTACGTGTGGGTCGCCGACCGGCCCGGCGTGGAGCCGCCGTACGAAGAGGTGGAGGCGGCGATCGAGAAGACCCCGTAGGCGGCGCGAACCCGCGCCCGCGCCGCGCGGGACCGCCGTCCACGACCCGGATCAGTCCCTGTGGCTTCTGGGCCGCGCCTTCCCCGCGGTGAGGCGGAGGAGGGCCGCGGGGCTGACCAGCCGGTCCTTCCCGTCCGGCCCCGGTGCGAGGACGAGGGAGCCCCGGCCGCGCAGGTCACCGATCGCGGCGGTCAGGACGGATGGCGGCCATTCGAACAGGGAGGCCGCGTCCTCCGGGCGGGGCGCGCCGGCGATCGACACGTACTGCCCCAGGACGGTGGCCGCCGCGGTCCGGTGGGAGATCCCCGCCGCCCGCGCCACCATCCCCGGAAGCCATCGATCGAACCGGTCCCATATGTAGGCGTAGTTTCCCGGGTGGTCACCCGTTTCGCCGATCCGCGCCAGCAAGAACAGGTTCTGGAGATCGGCGAGCGCCCGTAGGAGCCGCGCGCTGCTCCCGCGCCGGTTGGGTTCCACCGCGGCGCGGATCTGCCGGGTGGTCAGCGGTCCCCGAGCGGCGACGAGCTCGTAGACCACCCGTGCCAGGTGCGAGAGGCGTCCACCCTCGTAGAGGCGCCTGTAATCGTCGGGCTCCCCGACGTTCCCGGTCAACGCGAAGAAGTGCGGGACGAACTCCATCGAAATGAAGGTGGGTTTCCCTCTGAGGACCCGGCCGTAGAACACCCGCTTCTCCGACGGAAGCGCCTCCTTCCAGTCCCACGCCCACGTCCAGCGGCGGTCGTCGCTCCGGGTGTCGAGGACCTCGAACAGGGAGGGGAGACCTCCACGTCCAGGAGTGAAGGCATAACAGTACCCCATGTCCTGAATGAACCGAAACGCCTGATTTTGGGTATGTACATGGTAGGAATCGATGATTTTAGTCCGTAGGCGCCTGATTGCTGCGCCTGAGAGGACTTGGCGAGCCCGGACGGGTTCAGGCATGCGGGAAGCGACACCCCCGTCCAGGCGTTAGTGTGGCAGGGGGGGGCGTCCGCCGGACCGAAGAGTGGGACGACCCCAGGAGTTCGCCCCGGGCCTTGCCGTGCCTGCCGCGGGAGGCCCGGGAGTCCGCGCGCTCCGACGGCGGTGTGAGAGGAGTCCTGTGATGGAGCCGACAACTCGAGCGGTACTGCCCAACGGCCTGGTCGTGCTGCTGCGGGAAGTGCATACCGCGCCGGTGGCGACGTTCTGGATCTGGTACCGCGTCGGGAGCCGCAACGAGGTTCCCGGGATCACCGGGATCTCCCACTGGGTGGAGCACATGCTCTTCAAGGGCACCCCCACGCTCGGCAAGGGGGAGTTCCCCCGCCTCATCAACCGTCACGGAGGCAGCTGGAACGGCTTCACGTGGAAGGATTTCACGGCGTACTATGAAACCCTGCCCGCGGAGCATCTTTCGCTCGGCATCCGCATCGAGTCGGACCGCATCCGGAACGCGCTCTTCGAACCCGAGGAGGTCCAGAGCGAGCGCACGGTGATCATCTCCGAACGGGAGGGAGCGGAGAACAACCCGGAATATGCCCTGTCCGAGGAGGTGGAGGCCGCGGCGTACCGGATCCATACCTACCGGCACGCGGTCATCGGGTACAAGAGCGATCTGTTGGCCATCACCCGGGACGACCTGG